>CAKQQK010000037.1:0-25108 GCA_934270935.1 uncultured Coprococcus sp.
CCCTTATATTGTATCAGATGCTCTCGTGTTTACAGATCATAAACGGTACAGGTGATTATCAATTATATAATCTTTGACAGCCTTTGGGACAACATCATCGATGCATTCTCCAGCTTTGATATTTTCTCTTATCATGCTTGATGATACTGCATATTCATGAATGTTCTCCATTCGTATATCTGCAAATGGATATATATTTTTCAGAGAATGAATTTTGTCACGCACTTCATTTAAAGGAGTATCACTTCTGGTAGTTACAAGCAATGTCGCAAGTCTGGCAATGACGTCTGGCTGATGCCATCTGTCAAAACACATGATGGAATCTCCTCCCATGATAAAATACCAATGAACACCTGGATGCAGACTGTGCAGGCTTTTAAGCGTGTCAGAAGTGTATGTAACACCCGGTCTGCATAATTCAAAATCCGAGAATTCCAGGCGGTCTATGCCTTCTATGGCAAGCTTTATCATATTAACCCTGTGCTCCACCGGAATCTCCGACGAGATATCCTTATAGGCAGGTTTATTGTTCGGCATAACAAGAACCTTGTCGAGATCAAACTGTCTGAGTGCCTGGATGCCAAGCTCTATATGACCGTTGTGAATCGGATTAAATGTTCCTCCCAGTATACCTATGTCTGAATGTCCGTGAGTTATCATAATTTATCTCCGTTACAGTTTATTAAAGTGGCTTTTCAAGACATTTCCTAAGGTAATTCTATCTTCTTATGCTCTTTTGATTCCTTGTACAGGACAATTTTTCTTCCAATCACCTGGACAACCTGGGAGTGAGTTCTCTCACCAAGCATGGATGCAATTTCTCTTGGATCATCAAGGCAGTTCTTTAAAACTGAAATTTTGATCAACTCTCTCGCTTCCAGTGCTTCTGCGACAGAATTTGTGAATTCTGGAGTGAGTGATGATTTACCGATGTTAAGTATTGGCTGGATTGTCTGTGCCAGTCCTTTTAAATAAGCTCTCTGTTTACTGTTCATTTATTCTATAACCGGCTCATGATGCCAGTCGTCTCCTTTACTTATAATAGTCAAACTCAAGGAAATACATTCTGACTGTATCTCCATCTACGCAGCCAAGTTCTTCAAGCTGTGTCAGGATGCCATTGTCTCTGAGAAACTTCTGGAAGAAGTCAAATCCCTTTTCAGACTCAAGGTTAGTATATCCGAGCATCTTCTCAATTCGAGGGCCTTCAACGATATATACGCCTTCCTCCTCATCGGATTTTCTGACCTCAAATGGAAGTTCAGGATCATCCTGCAGCTCCAGATCAATCTCAGGCTCAAATTCTACGATATCTCTAGGCGACTGCTTGACTAAGTCATTGACATACCACAGAAGCTCATTTATACCTTTTCCTGACACTGCAGAGATAGGGAATATCTTAAATCCCTTATCCTCAGGGAATTCCTCTTTGAGCATCTCAATAACCGTCTCAAATCCCATATCGTCCAGAAGATCAACCTTGTTTGCAGCTATGACCTGTGGTCTCTTCTCTATGTCTTTGTTATATTTTGCAAGTTCATCATTGATGATATGGATGTCATTGACAGGATCTCTTCCGTCAACAGAAGCCGCATCAACTATATGAATCAATACCTTTGTTCTCTCTATATGTCTGAGAAACTGGAGACCAAGTCCTGTACCTTCTGATGCGCCCTCAATGATACCCGGAATATCGGCTATAACAAAGCCGTTCTTGTCACCAAGATCAACCACACCCAGATTAGGCACAAGAGTTGTAAAATGATATGCTGCTATCTTAGGTCTTGCATTCGTAACTCTTGCAAGAAAGGTTGATTTGCCGACACTTGGATATCCGACAAGGCCTACATCAGCTATACACTTAAGCTCGAGATCAACCACAAGTTCTTTCGCTGGCTGGCCCGGCTGCGCATACTTTGGTGCCTGCATGGTTGAGGTGACATAGGTCCTGTTGCCTCGTCCGCCGTGACCACCCTTCAGAAATACGACAGGCTCCTTTTTGTATGCCATGTCAAGTATGACCTTGCCGCTCTCTGCATCTTTGACAACAGTTCCAGGTGGAACCTTGAGTATGATATCAGCACCGTTGCTGCCATGGCAGTTCTTCTTGCCGCCCTCTTCACCGTCTCCGGCTCTGTATTTTGTTACGTGTCTATAGTTAGTGAGTGTGTTCATGCCCTCGTCGACAACAAAGATAACGTCACCGCCATTTCCACCATCGCCGCCGTCCGGTCCGCCATTCGGCACGTATTTCTCTCTTCTGAAAGATACGTGACCGTCGCCGCCCTTGCCTGATCTCACATATATTCTGGCTCTATCGGCAAACATAATATACCGCCTTTCTGTGTCAGATATTCTATACCGAATATTCAATGTCTAAACTACCTGTGTCAAGTTATGCAGATACATCTGCACACTATGTAATAGTATACCCCATATCTGCGCTTTTGTCTGTAAAAAAAGACTGGAATAATAAAAATTACTCCAGTCTCTTGATAGTATTACTTATATATATCCAATATTACTCGTTGACTACTGGATAGATAGAAACCTGCTTCTTGTCTCTACCTTTTCTCTCAAATCTAACGATACCATCAGCAGTAGCGAACAGTGTGTCATCTCCGCCGATACCAACGTTAAGACCTGGGTGAATCTTTGTTCCACGCTGTCTGTAAAGGATGTTGCCAGCCTTTACGAACTGACCGTCAGCTCTCTTAGCGCCAAGTCTCTTGGACTCTGAGTCTCTGCCGTTCTTAGTAGAACCTACACCTTTCTTATGAGCGAAAAACTGAAGTTCCATCTTCATCATGTCAATTACACCTCCTTAAAGGTCATACAAATATAATCGCCATAGGATTCTTCAATTCCGGATATGCCGATGACAAATGCCTGCATCAGAGTCTGTGCTTTGACATCAGGCAGATCTTTGAGCATGAAAGCCATATCCCCATTCTCCTGATCACAATCAACCGTGAAATTCACATCTGAGAGTTCCTCAATGGAGTTCAGAATCGTTATCGCAATAGCAGATACTGCACTGCATACGATATCCTTTCCGGGATCATCATACTCTGCATGTCCATGCGTTCTAAATCCTATATAGTCCGAATTGCTGTTCTGAAAAATAACTACATCAATCATGTCTTATAATCAATACAGTCTGAAATTAAGCGTTGATCTTCTTGATCTCAACCTTAGTATATGACTGTCTGTGACCATTCTTCTTGTGATAGCCAGTCTTTCTCTTGTACTTGTAAACAATAACTTTCTTAGACTTGCCTTCACCAACTACTGATGCTGTTACAGATGCATTAGCTACTGCATCTCCACACTTAACGTCTGAATCAGTGCTTACTAAGATAACATCATCAAATGTTACTTCGCTTCCAGTCTCTGCTGCGAGCTTCTCAACTTTGATTACGTCTCCTTCAGCTACCTTGTACTGCTTACCGCCTGTTGCTATAATTGCGTACATGGTTAATACCTCCTTAATCAAACTCGCCAGTTTTGGTGGTGTCATCAGACACACTTATACCTAACTGTGCGGCATACTCATATAATCTATCACCATGATCCATATTTGTCAACATTTTTTTAATTTACCTGAATATTTTATCTGAAGCTTTTGCCTGTGCCATATGTATATCATATAATTTGTCATCGACTATGTACAGACAGCATCTCGTGCAGAGGTCTCTTCAATTTTTTTCTTGTCAGTTCTATGAGTCCAAGTTTTGTAATGTCCACGAATTTTGCCGGTACGGGATCTTCGGCCAGCTCCCTGGTCAGGATATCCCTGATTTTGATAATGTCATCAGGATTTTTCATATTTATGAAGTCTATGATCACGATACCGGACAGATTCCTGAGTCGCAGCTGCCTGCAGGTCTCAATGGCTGCTTCTGTGTTTACTTTCAGCATATGGCTGGATATGTCTTTTCCTGAAACTGCCTTGCCGGTGTTCACGTCCACAACAACCATAGCTTCAGTCTGCTGTATTATGAGATAAGCTCCGGATTTGAGCCATACCCGCTCCTTAAGCGCTCCCTCAACCTCTTTTCTGAGATTGTACAGTGCCGCAAGCGGGAGGTCCTTGTCGCAGTAAAAAACTGCATTTATAGATAAAAGGTTCTTCTTCCGTGCATAATCTGTGAAACAGTTGTATATATCCTCATCATCTGTTATGAATTCGTCGATCTTCTGGCTTCCCATAAATGTGATGTTTTCAATGTACTCAGGAGGGTTTCTGTAGAGACATGAAAAACATTTTCTTGTGACTGCAGATTTGATTATCTGGGAAAGTCTGCCTGAGAGCTCTGTGAGTTCTTTTTGTATAGTGGTGCGTTCTGAATCGGCGGCGTTAGTTCTGATGATACATCCCATTCCGTCCGGAAGTATCTGTCTGGCCATCTCCTTCAGCTCATCCCTGAGCTTTCTGCTGTTTATCTTGTTTGATACACCTATCTGGTTTCCTGTATGGACAACACAGTAATCCCCTCTGAGTGTCAGCTCCGATGATCCAACAGGGTTCTTGGTTTTTACAGCATCTCTGCTTATCTGCACGACTATCTCGTCGCCGACCCTGAGTTTGCTGTGCTCTTTTCCGTCAGCATATATTATGTCATTGTCATCAAGGCTGTAGTAACATGGAAGTCGGTCGCCGTAGTCGACAAAGCATGCATTTATATTGTCTACTATATTTGCAATTTTCCCGACATATATATTGCCGAGGACTGTGCTGTTTTCCGACAGATTCAGATCAGTGACTTTGCCATCAAGAATGGTTGCCTGAAGTATTTTACCTTCGTATTGTGTAACAACAAGTTTTCTCATATTTACCTCCCAGCTGGGTTGATATTATCAGACAGCAATATATCAGAACAATGATCCTGCCATATAGAGCGGCATTATATCTCCCGCCGGTGAATCCATATATGTCTCAAGGCGGTGTATATGATAATTAAACTGGTCATAGTCTGTTTCTGCATAAGCATATAGCGCCTGCATTACAAGTTCCGGTTTGAGATTGTACTCACTGCCTGTTGACAAAAGCATGTATATTGCATCGTCCCTGACTTCGCATGTCATAATTCCGGGCTTTATATTCTCCTGGCGTTCGCTCTTCTTTGTCTTTTTTAATATAACAATCTCATTCTGTGCCATAAAATCCTGGACAGACTCAAGCAGATGCTGCTTCTCAGCTTCTGAAGCCTTCTCCTCAAATGTGATGATATAATCAGATGCGGATACTACAGACATGGAGTTCTTTGCATCATCAGGAAGGAGTACACACTCTGTTACTTTTATCTCATCAACTGATACTGCATTTAGAGCTGAGATCATATCCTGCGAAGTTGTGACTGATTCGAACTCACCATCGAAGTATTCGCCATCTGAAGTGATCCCCATGGCAAGCGGCGCCGCAAATGATATAATCTGATGAGGTGAATATCCCTTCGAATAACAGACATCAAGCCCAGCTCTTCGGATCTCTTTTTGAAAATATCTCATGACATCAAGATGTCCGATAAATCTCAGATTTCCCAGTTTGGAGTATTTAATTCTTATTTTCAAAGCACACACCTCCTCCGAATCTTGCCGCACCACATCCAGAACACTGTTGTCTGCAGTTCGGAGTAACTTTCTCATTTTGGGCATTCTCCCATTCACGCTCAAGGAATCCTCTGGTGACTCCTATATCAATGAAATCCCAAGGGAGTATCTCATCTATATCCCTGTCTCTATAGGTATAAAAGTCAATGTTAAGCCCATGTTTTTCCATGGCATTATCCCAGTTTTCTTTTTTAAAGAATTCTGTCCAGGCATCAAATATCTGTCCCGACTTATACACGTCGTATATGACGTCACAGAGCTTTCTGTCACCTCTGGCAAGCAGACCCTCAAGTATAGTAATATCAGCCTCGTGATACTGGAATTTGAGGCTCTTATGATTCTTCTCCGCACGGAATCTGTCCTTAACAAAATATGCGCGTTTGACAAATTCTTCCGGCCTTATCATCGGAGCCCATTGGAATGGGGTAAACGGCTTTGGCACAAAATATGAAGCAGATGCAGTCACCATAACACGGCCATTCCGCTCTTCCCTCGGTATATTTGCAAAAAAAAGTTCGGTTATCTCCTCTGAAAGATCAGCGATACCGGCTATATCGTCATAAGTCTCTGTAGGAAGTCCCATCATGAAATAAAGTTTGACCTTGTCCCAGCCACCTTTGAATGCCTTCAGGGCGCCGTTCATGATATCTTCCTTTGTGAGACCTTTGTTTATTACGTTTCTGAGTCTCTGTGTTCCCGCTTCAGGAGCAAATGTCAGTGAACTTTTCTTCACATCCTGTATCTTGCTCATCACATCAAGTGAAAATGCATCGATACGTAGTGAAGGGAGTGATATATTCACGTGTTCATTGTCCATCTTTTCTATAAGACAGTCGGTCAGAACAGGAAGATCCTGATAATCACTGGACGAAAGACTACTGAATGTGATCTCTTCGTGACCTGTGCTTGCGAGCATTTTCTCAGCATAGTTCTTGAGCATATTCACATCCTTTGGTCTTGTAGGTCTATATATCATTCCGGCCTGACAGAAGCGGCAGCCTCTTATGCAGCCACGCATGATCTCGAGAACAACTCTGTCCTGTGTGAGTTTCATGAAAGAGACCACAGGTTTTTCAGGATAGGTGACTTTGCTGTGATCCATAACAACAGTCTTGGTCACAGTGGACGGAACGCCTTCAACTACAGGGCCAAATGATGCTATGGTACCGTCCGCATTGTATGTGACATCATACAGCTCTGGCACATACAGACCAGGTATATTTGATACCTTTATGAGAAATTCCTGTCTTGTCATATCGGAGTGCTTGTATACTTTATAGAGCTTGAGCAGCTCATCATAGGATATCTCTCCCTCACCCATGTAGAATATATCAAAAAAATCTGCGATGGGCTCAGGATTGTATGAACATGGTCCCCCACCTATGACAAGAGTATCTCCTTTTTTTCTATCCCTTGTACGCAGAGGTATACCTGCAAGATCAAGAACCTGCAAAATATTTGTGTAGCACATCTCATACTGAAGCGTGATCCCGAGGAAATCAAAATCCTTTATGGGGTCCTGGGACTCCAGCGCAAAAAGAGGAATGTCATTCTTACGCATCTCTGCATCGAGATCCGGCCACGGAGAATATACTCTCTCGCACCATGTGTCCTCTCTTCTGTTAAACATGTCATAAAGTATCTGTATACCCAGATGTGACATTCCTATCTCATATACATCCGGGAAACACATACAGAATCGGACATCTATCTTGTCCTTGTCTTTCATGACACTGTTGTATTCCCCGCCAATATATCTTGCAGGTTTCTCAACCCTCATAAGTATCTCGTCTGGTAAAGCTAGTTTTCTCATAAATAAAATCCTTAGTTCTTAAAGCTGTGAATAGGTGCAGGAATACGTCCGCCTCTGTTTACGAACTTATCACATGCAAATTTATTTACAGGCATGATAGGTGCATATCCGAGGAGTCCGCCAAACTCAGCCTGATCGCCAAGACCCTTGCCGATAACAGGAATAAGTCTTACTGCTGTTGTCTTCTGGTTGATCATTCCGAGCGCCATCTCATCGGCTATGATACCGGAGATGGTTGCTGGTGATGTATCACCAGGTATAGCTATCATATCAAGTCCGACAGAACATACACATGTCATGGCCTCAAGTTTCTCAAGAGTGAGGGCACCGGCTGATACTGCATCGATCATTCTCTGATCCTCAGATACAGGTATAAATGCGCCTGAGAGACCGCCTACGTATGATGAAGCCATAACTCCACCCTTCTTAACCTGATCGTTGAGCAGAGCAAGTGCTGCTGTTGTACCAGGTGCTCCGGCATATTCAAGTCCGATTTCCTCAAGAATCTCACCTACACTGTCTCCAACAGCCGGAGTCGGGGCAAGTGAAAGATCAACAATACCAAATGGAATTCCAAGCATCTTGGAAGCCTCCTTGGCTACGAGCTGACCAACTCTTGTAACCTTGAATGCCGTCTTCTTTATAGTCTCGCAGAGAACTTCAAAATTCTCACCTCTTACATTTTCAAGTGCCTTCTTTACAACACCAGGTCCGCTGACACCGACATTGATAACGCAGTCTCCCTCGGTTACACCGTGGAATGCTCCCGCCATGAAAGGATTGTCATCAGGAGCGTTGCAGAATACAACGAGCTTTGCACATCCGATGGAATCAGCTTCTTTTGTGAGCTCGGCTGTGTCCTTTATCATCTCTCCGAGAAGTTTTACTGCATCCATATCGATACCGGTTTTTGTTGAGCCGACATTTACGGAGCTGCAGACTTTTCCTGTGGTTGAGAGTGCCTCTGGAATTGAGCGGATGAGAAGCTCATCTGCAGGTGTCATTCCCTTGTTTACAAGTGCTGAATAACCGCCTATGAAATTGACACCTATTGTATCAGCAGCTCTGTCAAGTGCCTTTGCGATCTTTACAAAATCTGATGAGGTCTTGCACACCGACCCGCCGACCAATGCGATAGGTGTGACAGAGACTCTCTTGTTTACTATAGGAATACCATACTTTCTAGATATCTCCTGTCCTGTTGACACGAGATCCTTTGCGTAAGTTGTTATCTTGTTATATATCTTTGTACATGTGTCATCCACATCACTTCCCACACAATCCAGAAGACTGATACCCATTGTTATGGTACGAACGTCAAGATTCATGTCGGAGATCATCTTATTTGTCTCGATTACTTCATTAATGCTAATCATCTAAATCCTCTTTTCTGTCTGTAAGACCGGTGTTTACTATAGAATGTATACTTTATTTATATATTAGATTCTGTGCATCATCTCAAAGATCTTCTCATGCTGAACTTTGATCTGTACACCGATCTCCTCACCGATCTGACCAAGCTCTGATGCGATGAGCTCTGTTGACTTAGATGACTCCTGAGTGTCAACCACCATCATCATGTTGAAATATCCTGCAACTATAGTCTGTGATATGTCCAGAATGTTGATCTGGTTATTTGCCAGATAGACACATACCTTTGCTGTGATACCCACGCTGTCCTTACCTACTACAGTTATGATTCTCTTCTTCATTTCATTTGTCCTCCTTTTATGCTTCAATAGCTTTCATCGGTATATCTCTTCTGGCTACAGCCAGCCCGAATTCCCTTACATCACTGGCAAATGAGTTGTCTTTGATCTCAAGTTTGACCGTCTCATATGCCAATTCTTCAAAATTGTTCTCCTTGCTCAGATGCCCGAGAAGGATTCCCTTTATATGATTGTTGAGAAGCCTGTATATGAGCTGCCCCGACAGCTCATTTGACAAATGCCCGTAATTGCCGAGTATTCGTCTCTTAAGGTAATATGGATATGGTCCTGCCTCAAGCATCTTTACATCGTGGTTGGCTTCTATAACCATTATATCTGAATTGTCAAGTTTATTTATTATGTAGTCATTGTAATTGCCCATGTCTGTGGCGATGGATACTTTTTTATCATCACCGTACAGGCTGTAGCAGACCGGATCTGCCGCATCGTGCCATATAGATGTCGGATCTACGGTTATATCCTTTATGGACAGCGTTTCATCCGGATGTATTTCATGGAAAAGGTCTTCGTCTATTTTGCCAAGAGAACTCATCTTTTTCATCTCAGTTATGGTTCCCGCTGTCGCATATATTGGAACACTGTGTTTTCTGGCAAGAACACCTATTCCTTTCACATGGTCAATATGTTCATGTGTCACCAGAACTCCGTCAAGCTCCGATGGTTTTATTCCCTCTTCATTGAGAGCCGTCTCAACCTTTTTACAACTGATCCCGGCGTCTACGAGAAGGTGCGTGTTGTCATTTCCTACGTAGTAGCAGTTGCCACTGCTTCCACTGGCTATACTAAGTAATCTCATAATTCAACTCTTCTATATGTCCCATGATCGCAAATCCATGTGACTGTAATATTTCCTGTCGAAGCCATCCAGTTCACCCAGATTGACCGCTGTCAGGATACTCTTAAGCTCGTTTATTCTATCAATAAATACATCATCAAGCAAGCACTTATGTGCTCCATGCAGTGATGAATTGCCGGCAAACTCTGATTTATCGCCAAAACAGTCTGGAAAGAGTCCGAGCCCGGTCGCACTGTTTATTTTCAGGCTGCATCCAAATCCGCCCGCTATGTGCACACCGGAGATATCCTCTGCCGATATCCCCGCCATATCAATGAGTGCGTCGATTCCGGCACATATGGCAGCCTTGGCAAGCAGAAAACTGTGTATCATGTCCATATCAATCCTCACACCATTTGCAGGACTGTAGCCGGACGTTATAAATCTGTCTGCCAGCACACCCTCGTCATTGACTATTTTCATATTCTTCATAGTGTACAAAAAATCAAAAGCTGTAGTCGGCATGACAGATTCTCTCTTAAGCATACCTTCAAATGCCGGTCCGCAGGCACACGATGTAGCGTATCCCTTTGTACGTTTTGCGAGGATGAGCTCTCCGTTTGTACCAAGATCTGCGAAAAGCTGATATGAATCCGATCTGTCAAGGCCGCATACCAGAGCTCCACACAGGGCATCAGCGCCGACAAAAGCACTGAGGTTTGGCAGACATATAACAGTCATGCATGAGTATGTCTTATCGCCAAAGAATTCTTCACCATTCATGGATATGACATCCGTATTCTTTATCTCAAACGGGAAGTGCCCCAGGTTTTCAAGAGTCATGTCCTCCAGTATGGAATTCATGGTGGTATTACCTGAGATAACCATCTTTGATATATGTTCAGGATGATCAGTCATAGATGATATTCCATTAGCCAAACCAGACTTGATTGCTTTCTCAAGCTCTTCGAGGCCATCCCTGGTTGATCCTTTTTTTATTCTGGATATGACATCGCTTCCGTACCTTATCTGAGGATTCAAGAACCCGTGCTGCGATATAGTTGCCCCGGTTGTAAGCTGTACAAGCTCCATAGCCACTGTTGTTGTTCCAAGGTCCACTGCTATACCAAGAGCATCCGGATCACTGTCGGACTGGAATGTGACAGCATCCGCCTCTGTACCACATTCAGCCTGATATCCGGTGAGTATTGATGTGCTGTCTTTTTTTACTGTGACGTCGATATCGGACATAACTATATATCCGCAGCTCTTCACACTTCCAATTCCGGAAATGTATACAAGGCATCTCTCACACATTCCTCTGCCACCGCAGTTGCCGCTAAACATATACCCGGCATCCGACAGCACCTTAAAAAGGTTGCTGCCTTTAGGACACTTTATTTTTCTATTGCCGTTTACCGTAAGATTTACATTATCTGTCTGCATTTTTGTTAGTTGTATATTCCTTTGGTCATTACTTCCTTTGGTTTATATCCCTTATCCGCAAGGGTGTTTATGATGAGCTGTTTGTGCTCAGGACCAAATGCCTCCATGGTTATCACAAGCTCAACAGCAGAATTTCTGTTTATGGAGACAAACTGGTTATGCTCAAGCTTGATGACATTTCCCTGAAGATCTGCAATGACCTTAGAGATGTTCATCAGTGCACCCGGCTTGTCAGGAAGCAGTGTTGACACTGTGAATATTCTGCTTCTTGCGATAAGTCCGTGCTGTACAAGTGATGCAAATGTGATCATGTCCATATTGCCGCCGGACAGGATGCTGACGACCTTGGCGCCCTTTACATCGAGATGCTTGAGGGCTGCAACTGTGAGAAGACCTGAATTCTCAACAAGAAGTTTGTGATTCTCAAGCATATCGAGGAACGAAACGATAAGTTCATTGTCCTCAACTGTGATAATGTCATCTATATTCTTCTGGATATATGGGAATATCCTGCTTCCAGGCGTCTTTACTGCTGTACCATCTGCTATAGTGTCGACATAAGGAAGTGTTGTCACTTTTTTATTCTTGAGAGACACCTGCATACAGTTTGCTCCGGCAGGTTCAACACCGATAACTTTGATATTCGGATTCATCATCTTTGCAAGTGTTGATACACCGGTCGCAAGTCCGCCACCCCCGATAGGTACGAGGATGTAATCAACAAATGGAAGCTCTTTGATGATCTCCATCGCAACAGAACCCTGGCCTGTTGCAACATCCAGATCGTCAAATGGGTGTATAAATGTATATCCTCTGTCCTCTGCGAGTTCAAGAGCATATGCACATGACTCATCATATACATCTCCGTATAGAATAACTTCCGCTCCATAAGACTTTGTTCTGTTCACCTTGATAAGAGGTGTGGATGAAGGCATAACTATTGTAGCCTTTACTCCGTAAGCTTTTGCAGCATAAGCAACACCCTGGGCATGGTTTCCAGCTGATGCTGTGATGAGTCCCTTCTGTCGCTCTTCATCAGAAAGAGTGCTGATCTTATAGTAAGCTCCTCTGATCTTATATGCACCAGTCTTCTGAAGGTTTTCCGGTTTAAAATATACCTTATTGCCTGTTATGCTGCTGAAATAGTCACTGTATATAAGCTTTGTAGGGAGTACGACTTTCTGAACAATATCGTAGGCTTCCTCAAATTTTGCAAGTGTCAGTTTTTCGGTTGTCTTTTCTTCTGCCATCTGGTTATGTCTCCTTTTGTATGTACAATTTATTAACGGTTTCGTATTATTTAATCCGTCAGATTATGTTTTTATGATAAACATGCCTGAACTGTATTATTCAGACGATATACAACTATCTATCATCTCCAATAAGCATGTCGATCTCAGACTTATCTTCATCAAAATCAGCGAAAAGAGCATTAACATATGCCTGAGGATCAAATCTCTGCAGGTCTCCAATCTTCTCACCCACTCCAATGAATTTAACCGGTACATCAAGTTCTGCCTGTATAGCGATCGCTATACCACCCTTTGCAGTTCCGTCAAGCTTTGTAATGACTATACCGTCAAGCTCTGTGACGTTGCTGAACTGTCTTGCCTGCTCAAGGGCATTCTGGCCTGTTGTTCCGTCCAGAACAATGAGAGCCTCCACATTTGCCTCTGGATAGTCTCTTGATATGATCCTTCTCATTTTGGCAAGCTCATCCATGAGGTTCTTCTTATTGTGAAGTCTTCCAGCTGTATCCACAAGAAGAATGTCTGTATTTCTTGCTTTGGCAGCAGCAACAGCATCATATACAACCGCAGCAGGATCTGCGCCCTCGCTGTGGGAAATGATGTCAACCTGAGCTCTGTCAGCCCATGTCTTTAACTGATCAATCGCAGCAGCCCTGAAAGTATCTGCAGCAGCCATGAGCACCTTCTTGCCTCTCTGCCTGTACTGTGATGCAAGCTTTCCTATGGTTGTTGTCTTTCCAACGCCATTTACGCCGATGACAAGTACTACCGATTTTTTGTTTTCAAAATCATATGCGGATTCATCCACAGACATCTGATCTCTTATTATGTTGATGACAAGTTCTTTGCAGGCAGCAGGTTCCTTGATATGTGAATCCTGAACCTTCTTTTTGAGTCCCTCTATAACGTTTTCGGTAGTCTCATAACCCATATCGGCCATGATAAAAGTTTCCTCAAGATTTTCATAGAAATCGTCATCAATATGTGATGCTCCAAATACATCTGTAAAGCTTTCAACTATACTGTTACGTGTCTTTGTGAGTCCCTCCTTGAGTCTCGCAAAGAATCCTTTTTTCTCCTTCTCTTCAGCCATACTGAACCTCCTTTTTAAGCTGTCGCCACCATGGGCAAACGATGCCGGCTATTTTATTTATCAAGATCTCCTTCGATAAGGTTTACCGATACAAGGGTTGACACACCTTTTTCCTGCATAGTGATACCATATAGGATATCTGCGGCCTCCATAGTACCCTTTCTATGGGATATGACTATGAACTGTGTATCCTTGGTAAGCCTGTTCAGATACTTTGCAAACCTTCTTACGTTTGAATCATCCAGAGCAGCTTCTATCTCATCAAGAAGACAGAATGGTGACGGTTTCAGACTCTGGATAGCAAACAAGAGTGCTATCGCAGTCAGTGATTTCTCTCCACCTGAGAGCTGCATCATGTTCTGAAGCTTCTTTCCTGGCGGCTGTGCAATGATTCTTATACCTGTCTCGAGAAGATCCTCGGTGTCGACAAGCTCCAGAGCACCACGGCCTCCGCCGAAAAGCTCTTTGAACACTTTGTCGAACATGACCTGTATCTCTTTGAATTTCTCAGCAAACTGTTCCTGCATGGATTTTTCCAGCTCTGAGATAATATTTACAAGATTGGTCTCTGCACTCACGATGTCGTCATGCTGTCCCTTTAAGAATTCATATCTCTCAGATACCTCTTTGTAATCGTCTATGGCATTGACATTTACATCTCCCAGAGATTTGATCTTTGCCTTCACTGCGGCAATCTCTTTCTTGAGGGCAGGAAGTTCTGGAAGATTTTCATCACGCATCTCTTTTGCCGTGCTATATGTGATCTCGTATTCTTCCCACATATAGCTGCTGAGTTCGTCAGATTTCTCACTGTTCTTTTCTATGATGGAAGTGAGTTTATAAGAATCCTTCTCAAGTCCGGCTATCTTTTCGGAGAGTTCCTCTCTCTTTGCAAAGAACTCTTTGTGGCTTAGCTGGAGCTCTTCTCGTTTCTCGGAGAATTCTGCGACCTTGCTCTCATTGTCGGATATATGTATGGTCTTCGACTCTATGTCACTCTTTATAGAAGTGATCTTATCCTCGAGTTCTGTTATCTCGGCAAATGATGACTCAACACGGCTTGTGAAACTTTCAAGTTCCTCACGGTATTTGTCAAGGTCTATCTCTATCCTTCGAATGTTCTCTACTATGAAGTCGTCGCGCTGTCTGATCGAGTTGAATTCGATCATGAGCTCGGAAACTTTTGCATTTGCCTCGGCCAGCTTGTCCTTGTTCTCCTGACTGTGGCTTTCCAGCTCGTCTATACGCGCCTCAGCTTCTATTCTCATCTGCTCATGCTTCTTATTGTTGTCAGCAAGAGAGTTCTTATTGTTGTTTATCTCTGATATCTGGCTGTTCAGCTCTGATATCTCCTTGTCTATGGAGACAAGTACCTTCTCAGACTCAGCAAGCTTTTCCTTGACCTGATCTATGCTCATGGTCAGGGTGTTTTTCCTGAGGTATGCCTGCTGAAGCTCTGCATTGAATTTGTCTATATCTGTTCTGAGCTGATCTCTCTGAACCTTGAGTTTCTCGTCGAGGCTTGCTGCCTTTGCCGCTGTAGATTTCAGATTATCTATCTGCTCCTTCAGTTCATCGAGCTCCCTCTTACGTCCAAGAAGATTACTGGAATTTCTGAATGCACCACCAGTCATTGATCCACCAGGATTTATGAGTTCACCTTCAATGGTTACAAGCCGCAGTGACTGATTGTTTTTTCTCGCAACTGCTATGGCATTGTCGATGTTGTCTACCACAAGAATCTTTCCCAAAAGATTCTTCGCTAGTGTGTTGAATTTTGGATCAACTTCAACAAGATCTGATGCAACACCTATAACACCCTTCTCCTTTAGAACATCTGAACGGACAGAGCCTCTGTCGGTTATGCTGTTCAGCGGCAGAAATGTGGCACGACCAAGACGGTTTGTCTTGAGATAAGAGATCATTCTCTTGGCTGTGGCATCATCCTCGGTTACGATGTTCTGTATGCTTCCTCCAAGGGCCGTCTCTACGGCAACTTCATATTCCTGCTTAACAGTTATGATATCAGCTACAACACCTATGATGCCGGGATTCCACTGCTTCTGCTCCATGACACGTCTTATACTGTTGCCGTAGCCATCATATCTCTCTGTGATGTTGCGGAGTGCTTCCATCTTGGATTTTGTTGCGGACAGTTTCTCGTTTGTGTTGTGTATAAGCTCTCTGTTGGTCTTATTCCTGTTCTGGTTGTCGTTTAACTGGTCCGTTGCCTGATCGAGTCCGGCAAGGATGACTTTGACATTAGATTCCAGCTCTTCGAGCTGACCTTCCAGACTCTCAAGTTCTTTTTTATCCCCTGCGTCATCGCTCTTAAACTGAAGAAGTCTCTGGTTGAGCTGTGTCTTTCTGAAGTTGATATTCTCCAACATGGCATCATAACGGCCAACCTTTGCCTGAAGTGTTCCGCTCTCATGCATATATTCGATGATGTCAGCCTTGCAGTTCTCAATCTCCTGCTGGCATTCATCTATATACTTTGCCATGTCGGAGCTCTTCTTCCGGGCTTCTTCAAGAGCCGCTTCCACATCTGATGTCGATGTATCAAGATTCCCCTTCTGTGATGTATACTCTGAGAGCTCACGCTCACCGGCTTCAATCTGACTGTTTATACGGTCTATCTGTTCGTGGATATTCTTGTCATTCATCTTCAGAGTGATTATCTGCTGATTGATGACATTTATCTCACCCTCCGCACGCTCCTTGGCGAGTTTGTTCTCATGTATCTCATTTTTGGAGGAATCAATGATAGAATTTAACTGTTCTATAGTATTTTCTATCTGCTCGTATTCTTCCTTGGTCTGTTCATAGTCCTGTTTGTTTACTTCTATATCGTCATTTACTATCTGAAGTCTCTTCTGATCCTCTTCAAGCGCAGTTCTGATCTTCTCAATCTCCAGAAGAAAAGCGTTGACGTCGAGATTTTTCAGCTCATTCTTGAATGCAAGATATTTTCTTGCAGTTTCAGACTGTTCCTTGAGTGGACCAACCTGCTTTTCAAGCTCTTTTAAAATGTCATTTACACGGCTCAGATTATCTCTTTCTGCTTCAAGAGACTTCTCTGCGGAAGCTTTGTTTTTCTTGAATTTGACTATTCCTGCAGCCTCGTCGAAAAGCTCACGGCGTTCCTCTGGTTTACCGTTCAATATCTTCTCAATCTGGCCCTGTCCGATGATTGAATAACCCTCTTTTCCTATACCTGTATCAAAGAACAGGGAATATACATCCTTGAGCCTGCTGACTGTTCCATTTATCAGGTATTCGGATTCTCCTGAACGATATACACGCCTGGCAACCGTAACCTCGTTGTAGTCTATAGGAAGACTGTGATCACTGTTGTCCAGAGTGATGGCAACGTATGCAGAGCCTTGGGGTTTACGGAGCTGGGTTCCTGAGAAAATGACATCCTCCATCTTGGATCCACGAAGACTCTTGGCACTCTGTTCACCGAGAACCCACCTTACAGCGTCTGCAACATTACTCTTTCCTGAACCATTTGGACCAACGATACAGGTTATTCCGTGATTGAATTTGAATACTATTTTGTTTGCAAATGATTTGAAACCATTTACCTCTATGCTTTTTAAATACATATACTAATCCTGCTTTTTCCTTAATTGTAACAGTGTGTGATAAGCCGCCATCTGTTCAGAGGTCTTTCGGTTTGATCCCTCGCCTCTGGCGGTTACATTGCCATCTATAGATACATCTGACACAAATACCTTGTTGTGTTCAGGACCTCTCTCCTCCACAAGCTCGTAGTGAAGCTTTCTGCCATTCTTCTGGCAGAACTCCTGAAGCGTTGACTTTGCATCGTAGAACAGTGTCCTGGCTTCCACGTCATCCAGAAGAAATCTATGTACAAACTTCTTGGCCGGTTCCATTCCACCATCTAAGTACATGGCACCGAGAACAGATTCAAACAGGTCGCAGAGTATGGATTTCCTCTTTCTTCCGCCAGTCTGTTCCTCTCCCTTGCTGAGGCGGACATAATCGCCGTAACCCAGGCTTTCCGATATCTGCGACAGTGTAAATTCACATACAAGGCTGGCTCTGAGCTTGGTCAGTTTCCCCTCCTCGTATTCCTTCTTCTTAAGAAACAGATATTCACTGACTATATATTCAAGTATGGCATCCCCCAGGAACTCCAGCCTCTCGTAGGAATCTGTCTTGTTCACACGAAGCTCATTGGCAAACGAGGTGTGTGTCATGGCTGTGATCAGAAGACTGATATCCTTGAAGTTATATCCTATTTTCTCCTCCAGCTTTTCATACTTATTCATTATGCCTGCTCCTCACTCAGCTTATCAGCTATCTTGGCATTTACACCGGTCTCGCTGAAACTGATACACTGGAATATTGCACTTTTAACTTCTTCGTTATGTGAATTGCCGTGGATTTTGACGACAAGGCCCTTGAGACCGAGAAGCGGTGCGCCACCCTTGGTCTTGGCATTGAATCTCTCCTTGAGCTCACCGAGTGAACCTTTTATCAGTGCGCCTCCAATCTTGGATTTGAATGAGGACATGACCGCCTTCTTTATCTCGCCAAGAAGCATCTTCGCAAGTCCCTCATAAAGCTTTAATATAACATTTCCCACAAATGCTTCACAGACAATTACATCTGCTGCGCCGTTTGGTATCTCACGAGCCTCTATACTTCCGATAAAGTTGATATCTTTGCATTCCTTAAGAAGCGGGTATGTCTCCTTTACGAGAGCGTTACCCTTCTCTTCCTCGTCGCCGATATTCACAATGGCTACTCTAGGTTTCTTTATCTTCTCTATGTTCTCCATATATACAGTGCCCATCTTAGCAAACTGAACAAGATGCTCAGGTCTTGCATCAACATTCGCACCACAGTCTATGAGCAGGGAGTATCCTTTTGTTGTCGGGATGAGAGGTGCAAGTGGTGATCTCTTAACACCTTTAGATCTTCCAACTATAAGCTGGCCTCCTGCAAGTATGGCTCCTGAGCTTCCCGCTGATATGATCGCATCTGCATCACCGCTTTTTACCATATTCATTCCAACTGTAAGGGATGAATCTTTCTTGCTTCTTATAGCCTGAACCGGTGCGTCATGGCAGGTGATCTCCTCTGTGCAGTTTCTTATCTCTATCTTACTATTGTCATATGTATATTTTGCAAGTTCAGATCTGATCACATCTTCCTTGCCGGTAAGAATGATGTGAGCTTTTGCGCCCTCATTAATAGCCTCAACGGCACCTCTGATGATCCATTCAGGTGCATAGTCACCGCCCATAGCATCTACAACTATCCTTGTGTCTCCCATAGTAATTCTCCTATCTGCATATATATTTATTAAACGCGATTTCTGCTTACAACCATCATTTTCTGAAATTTAGGCATAAACGCACAAAATCATTATATATTTCTACATTGTCAAAGTCAAATGCAAGTGATGATCTTGAAAGATTTGAAAGATTGTAATTTCAA
This sequence comes from uncultured Coprococcus sp., assembly GCA_934270935.1. Lineage (GTDB taxonomy): Bacteria > Bacillota > Clostridia > Lachnospirales > Lachnospiraceae > Coprococcus. The sequence continues at coordinate 19,196 of CAKQQK010000037.1, forward strand.
TACACACCAATTAGACCACATCAGGATGCACATGATTAAAAAACCGAGCAGTCATTTTGCTGCTCGGTTTTGTCCTTGTTTAATATGTAGTTTTACAGAATTTATAAAACCTGGAGAGAATAAACACATCCTGTCAGGTTACTTCGTCTTAACTGACTTGATATTTGACCAATACGAACAAAGTTTTACATTCTTTCCATTGATTTTCACGATTTTATACGTTCTGATACGAGCATAGTATTTCTTGCCGGTTTTTAGCTTTTTGACTGTTAAGTAAGACAACTTATTATTTCTAACAACAACCGTATTTGCCCTGAGCATATCTGGATATATACTGTATTGAAGTTCGTAGCCTGTTGTCTGTATTGTCTGCTTATACCACTTGGCGGTAAACTGCGTTTTGCCCGCCGTCAATTTATAGATTGATGTTCTTTTTGGAATTATATTAAATGCCAGTATCTTTGTGCCAGAGTAATTACCCTTTAGTTTAACAACCACTGCATATCTGCCGACATTCTTTCTACCCTTGGCATAGGTTACAGAGTAATGAATATTTTTCTTCAATATCTTTCCATTTGAGTCCTTGACCGTGACAACCGGTGTTTTAATCTTGCCATCAAAAACAAAATTTGTAGCATTGAGTTTTATATTCGCAACTTTGGCAATACTGCTCTGCGAAACTATTTTTTTGCAGACCGTGCAGATATTTGATTTCCTTCCAACATCCGTAATAGTTGCTTTTTTTATTACTGTTTTTAATTTGTGTCCATTTGCGGCAATGCTGACACCTTTTTTGAGGATATGTCCACAATCTTTGCACTTAACATCCCCTGTATATCCTTTTGCAGTACATGTAGGTGTTTTCGCCCCCACAACCAATGTATTGGTGTGAGTACATTCATTTTCCGGCAAATTCAAAGTAAAGGTTTCAGAAACCGGGTTTCCAAGGCTGTTTTTTTCTTTGATAATATATGTATATGTAACTTTTTTTGCACCAGGATCGACAGTTAAAATATTGCCATCTACCGAGCCACCATTCCAATTCGCAGCCCTATTCACATCAAAGCCAGATATTTCAGTAAGTCTGGAAAGATCATATCTCCTGTTTTTATCGGGTTCAATATAAAGAGCATTTCCACTTGCCCAAATACAATAATTATCAGTTGAATAGGTGTATGAAATATGTGTGGCTTCCGACGCATCAATTGCAGTTAAATTGTTATTCTCACAATAAACACGCCATATATCAGGATTAAGAACAAGCTTTGCAAGTTTGTTCCCATTGCAAAAAAGATCCATAAGGTTCGGGTAGACAGACATATCCACATTAGTCAAAAGGTTGTTGTTTACATTAAGATACAGAAGTTTAGGTGAAACTATCTTTTCTGTAGTAGTGAGCTTCGCATTTTCACAAACAACATTTTGCAGGTTATCACTTGATAATTCCAGATTTTCAATCGGGTTATCAGAACAGATAACTGTCTGGAGAACTTTTTCTTCATCAATTATTTTTAGTGATTTCAGTTTGTTATTCGCACATTCCAACCAATATAGCTTTTTATTGTTATCAAAATTCAATGAAGCAATCTCGTTATTGCTGCAAATTAAATATTCAAGGTTTTCAAAAGACGATGTGTCCAACTTGTTCAATCTATTATTCTCAACTTCAAGTTTGCGAAGTTTGCGAACAGAGTTAATCTTTACATCATCAAGATTTTCCAGATGATTGTTATCTAAAAGTAGTTCAGTCACTGGACAATTGCTGACGGCAATACTTGAAAGAACGTTATTGAAACAATATAATTTATTTAATTTTGGACAATCGGCAATACTAAACGAAGAAATGCCAGTATCACTAATAATTACTGTTGTAAGACTGCTCATTCCATCAGCCATTATCCGGGCGCCAGGATTTTTACTAAAGTTGACCGTTTCAAGCTTTGTAAGATTTCTTAAATCATAATAACCGCTAATCTGGTTCTGGCTACAATCAATACTTTCAAGATTTATACATTTATCGATTATCAGTTCTGATATTTGGTTTCCATCACAATCAAGATATGTCAAATTAGTATTGTTTGAAAGATCAAGTGATGTAAGTTTATTGTTAGGTAAATACAGACTTTTTAGAGCGGTATTGAGGCTCAGATCAATATTCGTTATTCCGGTTAAACCTATATTCAGATCTTCAAGCTTTGTGTTATGTGATAGATCTATCTTTTTCAAGTCTTGTGAATTGCCAATTCTCAGTTCTTTAAGCTCTGTAAAATATTCGATTCCAGTGCAATCTTTAATCAACATACCTAACCGTATACTTTTAACATTGTCTGCCTCACTCTGGCTAATCCAGCCATCCTTATTAGTATCAAAAGATTTTACGCTGTTGAAAAATCTGTTGTCCGGAAAGTTTTCAATTGTAATTTCAACAACTTTGGGAGATGTATCTTCGACCGCATCCTCTGCAAATACAGTGATCGGCAATACACCTATCATAAAAACAGTAACAAAAACAATTACAACCAATTTTTTGTACATACTCATGATCTTCATAAACGTCCTCCTTCCATACAATAACAACGTGTAACCACCTATTTTAAGTATACTCTGATATACCTCAAAATACAATAATTGCTTTCCCACCTTTATATGTCTAAGCGAACTCAACACCTGAAGTCGTGCCATCTTTACTAAGAAAACTGAGATGGATATTGTTGTCGGAGGAACGTTTACGAAAAGTGACACAGAAAGTACAGAAGAGACAGAGGGTAATTCGGACAGTGCTGCTTACAAGACATAGGAAAAATCCATTTTCACTAATCCAAAGATAGCGGCATATAGAATTGTTGAACACCTTGGAAAAGATAAAACACTTGAAATTACCTGGCAAAACATATACGAACAAAAAAATACAGGATATATATATTCTATATACCCTGTATTTTTTTAAACACATTTCTAAACCAATATACAAATTGATCTACAAATCTATTCAAAAGCTTAGTTTTACGGTTTTTTATGATGTTTAGATCCAATTGGGCTAAATTTGAGCTATTTCTATAGAATGAGATTGAGCAAAATCGCTCAATCCCTTGATTCTATAGCACTTTCTGCTTACTCAGCAACTGAAATAATCTCTTTCTTATTATAAGAACCACAATTCTTACAAACTCTGTGTGGTACCATTAACTCGCCACACTTGCTGCACTTTACTAATGCTGGTGCAGACATCTTCCAGTTAGCTCTTCTCTTATCTCTTCTAGCCTTTGAGCTCTTATTCTTTGGACAAATTGACATTATTCACACCTCCTCAATTCTTTAAGATGTTATCAAAAACTGATAATCTAGGATCAGGAACAAAATCATCACAGCTGCATGAACCATGATTCAGATTCGTTCCACACACCTTACAAAGTCCCTTGCAGTCATCTTTGCAGAGAATCTGTATTGGAACTAAACCCATCAGCTCCTTTTTTAAAAGTGCGTCCATATCGATATTACAGTCTTCAAAATAGCTTAACTCATCTATCTCATCAACATCATCAGAATCGAAAACGGAAGTGTCAATGACAGTATCAATGTCAACGCCGAACTCTCTCTGGAATTCTTCGAGGCATCTGTCACACACAAGATTCATAACAACCCTGGTGCTGCCTGTGATCTTGACTCTGTTCTTACCATCATTCTTAAGTTCCAATGTAAAATCATCGGCACTTCCTATGCGGTAATCCATTCCCTTAAACTGGAAATTGTCAAAATCAATATGAACTTCCACGTTCCTTGTCAATCCTTCTGTGGATAAAATATCAGATAAATCAATTAACATAATATCTCCTAAAAATCGCACATCTGTTATTATACATATATAGACATCCCATGTCAACAAATTTTCGCAAAAATTTGCACAATTTAGTCAGATGAAAATATATATTTTTCAGTGTGTTTATTCGATTCTCAAATTTTGTATTTATTTGGTTACCAATTCTACTGTTTCACGTGCAATAGCAAGTTCTTCGTTTGTAGGTACTACCCATACCTGAACCTTTGATGAATCTGTGGATATCTTTGTCTCTTCACCGCGGATCTCGTTCTTTGTCTCGTCGATATCTATTCCCATAAATCCAAGATTGGTCGTAGACATCTTTCTTACGTAAGGATTGTTCTCTCCTATACCAGCGGTAAATGCAATTGCATCAAGTCCGCCCATAGCAGCAGCATATGAACCGATATATTTCTTTACACTGTAGCAGAATACGTCGAGGGCGAGTCTGCATCTGTCATTTCCATCTTTCATTCCCGCATCAAGATCCCTGAAATCACTTGATACACCTGAAAGACCGGATACTCCTGACTTCTTGTTCAGAATATTGGTTATCTCTTCAATCGACTTGCCTTCCTTGCCAGCAATAAATTCTATGATGGCTGGATCGATATCTCCACTTCTGGTACCCATAGGAAGTCCTGCAAGAGGTGTAAGTCCCATCGTTGTATCTACTGACTTTCCTCCGTCAATTGCTGTGATACTTGAACCATTACCAAGGTGACATACGATCATCTTGGTATCTTTTATATCTTTACCGATAAGTTCTGCAAGTCTCTTTGACACGAAGCTGTGGCTTGTTCCGTGGAAGCCATATCTTCTTATCTTATATTTCTCATAATACTCATAAGGTATTGCGTATGTATAAGCTCTGTCTGGCATAGTCTGATGAAAGGCAGTATCAAATACAGCAACCATAGGTACTCCAGGCATATGAGCCTGACATGCTCTGATTCCAATAAGATTTGCCGGATTATGAAGAGGTGCAAGATCATTGCACTCCTCTATTGCTGACATAACCTCATCAGATATCACTATTGACTCAGCGAACTTCTCTCCGCCATGTACTATTCTGTGTCCTACAGCATCAATCTCAGCAAGTGACTCAATAGCACCGGTCTCCTTGTCAAGAAGTGCTTCAAGCACATACTTTACAGCTGCATTGTGATCAGGCATAGCTGCATCAATAGTATACTTCTCCTTGCCCATCGTCTGGTGTGTAAGTCTGCCGTCTATGGTAATTCTCTCACACAAACCCTTGGCAATGACAGCCTCTGTATCAGAATCAATCAGCTGATACTTAAGTGATGAGCTGCCGCAATTTATTACCAGAACTTTCATCTCTCAAACCTCCTGTTTAAATAAACAAAATATGATCAATTTACTTATAACTTATCTCTCCTTAGGAGTAACTTTCATAAGTCCGGCTTCCTGTGCCTGTGCCTGAATTGCTGTGATAGCAACAACACCCACTATATCATCACTCACACATCCTCTGGACAGATCATTAACAGGCTTTGTAATACCCTGTGTCACAGGACCATAAGCCTCGGCTTTTGCAAGTCGCTGCACAAGCTTGTAGCCAATATTCGCCGCATCAAGATCAGGGAATACAAGTACATTCGCATGACCTGCAACATTGCTGCCAGGTGCCTTTGAAGCTGCAACCTCAGGAACAAGTGCTGCGTCAGACTGAAGTTCGCCATCACATCTGAGATCAGGGAATTCTGCGTTGACGATCTCTGTTGCCTCTATAACCTTATCGACATCAGGATGCTTTGCACTGCCCTTTGTTGAATGAGACAACATGGCAACAACAGGTTCATCCTGAACAAGAAGCTGGAATGATTTTGCTGACTGCTCTGCTATATCCGCAAGTTCTGAAGCTGATGGACTCTGGTTAAGTCCCGCATCAGAGAATACAAACGCACCGTTTGAACCGTATTCACAATCTGGTACGATAACAAGGAAGAATGCCGATACAATCCTTGTTCCAGGCGCTGTCTTAAGTGTCTGAAGTGCTGCTCTGAGTACGTCCGCTGAGGCATTGATTGCACCTGCAACCATTCCATCTGCATCGTCCTGCTTAACCATCA
>CAKQQK010000038.1:0-24925 GCA_934270935.1 uncultured Coprococcus sp.
CGTATTGATAAGTATGGTGTGGCATTGTCTTTTTTATGCAAATGGGTAGTTGAATAAACTTATCAACTACATATTTGCTACTGACAAAATGGGAAAAATGTTACTTGACAACTTTTCCCTTTGCTGAGAAAATAATTAGACAGTAAATGGTAAAATTGTGCAAAAAAGGACGTGTGCATTTATATGCACACATTTTTGAGTTGAAGGCATTTGGTTAGAGGTAGTTATGTTAAGATTTATTTGGGTAATAGTTTCGTGTGTTTTTTTGATCATGTACTATGTGCCAAAGATGTCGTATTATGCCAGACACCCGGAGAAATATGGGGAGGATGTATGCTATCAGATGGCACAGGTCATGTGTAATCATGTGAGAAAACGTGCATTCATAAAGACGGTTGCCACGGGTATGGAGAATCTGCCTAAGGAAGGCGGATATATCATGTATGCGAACCATCAGGGCAAGTATGATGTTCTTGGAGTTATAGTGTCCCATGATAAGCCAATCACCTATGTTATGGATGCGAAGAGATCAAAACTGTTTATTGCAGATCAGCTCACAGATCTACTGAAGGCCCAGAGATTGGACAAGGAAGATATAAGACAGCAGGTCAAGGTTATAAATGATGTATCAACTGAGATCAGGGCAGGCCGCAGATACATATTATTTCCAGAAGGTGGATATGATAAAAGTCATAACGAGCTTAAGGAGTTTATGCCAGGCAGCTTCAAGATTGCAAAGAAAGCAAAGTGCCCTATAGTTCCAGTGGTGCTTTATGATTCCTTCAAACCGTTTGAGGGGTGGTCTCTCAGGACGGTGACCACACAGCTTGCATTTCTGGAACCTATACTTTATGAGGATATTGCAGACAAGAGTACAGTGGAGATCAGGGATATGGTCGCTGCAAGGATTCAGGCTAAGCTCGATACTATGAAGACGATGAACTGTTGGTAGTCATAGCAGAATATTATTTTACGAACCGCATGAACGGACTTGTTTGTGCGGTTTATTTTTGCTTTTTATTTCAGGCTTTTAGTTCTAGGATAACTTGTTGATTGCGGGAATGTGGTCTGAGGGTGTATAATGTCCGTGGTCATACGGACAGAGGTCCATGGCTAGAAAATAAGATGGGATAAGGGAATATGACAGAAAAAAAGCGTGATAAGAACAAAGGGGAGAATAAGAACAGCAGTGGAAATTCACAGGCGGGGAACAGCGGAAAATTGCGGGTTCTGATACGGATCCTGGCGGTGCTCATCGTTATTGTGATAGCGGTCTTCTATGTTATATATTTCAGATTTGCGCATGCAGCGAAGAAATTGGCATATGAGACTGCAGATATGTACGCATTTGGGACTGGAAAAGATATGGCTGAATATATAGCACCCGGGTATATAAAGCAGTATGAGGAAAAATCCAAGGTTCTCTCTATAAGCGATATACAGGATATATATATAACGAAATTTCGAACTTATGTGAATGACAAGATAGGAGATATCGACAAGATAGAATGTAAGATTACAGATATTAAGGCTGTGAGCAATGTGGAGGATCTGAAACAGACATTTGCGGATAATGGTGTGAAAGGAGTTTCACAGTACAGAAGCGTGGATGCTGAATGGATAGTCACAGGCAAAGCTGGAGAAGTGATAACTCTTCAGGTGCAGGAGTTTGTACTCAAATGTGATGATGGATGGTATGTTGACTATGTTCTTCTGCCAGCGGCTGTTGACAGTGGCAGTGAATCCGGGGCGGATGATACCGATACGTCGTCAGAGTCTGGAGTGGGTGATCCGGACTGTACTGAGGGTGAACTGGAGGATGGATCAGGTAATGCAGATGAGACTGCGACAGAGACCATCACTGAGGATGGCAATATGGGCTAGATCTGGATGTTTTGGAAGGGCATACGGAGAATAGAGAAAGAAGGCTGATTGTATGTACGACATGAAATCTATGAAGGCAGAAGAGTTCATAGATGACGGAGAGATCCGTGAGACTCTGGAATATGCGGAGAGCAACAAGAACAATGTGGAGTTGGTAGACAGCATCATAGAGAAGGCAAAGCTCAGAAAGGGACTTACACACAGAGAGGCATCTGTACTTCTTGCGTGTGAGATGCCGGACAAGATCGCAGAGATATACGATCTTGCGGAACAGATCAAGAAGGACTTTTATGGCAACAGAATAGTCATGTTTGCTCCACTCTATCTGTCAAATTACTGTGTAAATGGGTGCGTGTACTGTCCTTACCATGTAAAGAATAAACATATTGCAAGAAAGAAACTGACACAGGATGAGGTCAGAAAGGAAGTCATAGCTCTTCAGGATATGGGGCACAAGAGACTGGCTATAGAGGCCGGTGAGGATCCTAAGAATAATCCCATAGAGTATATACTTGAGTGTATTGACACTATCTACAGCATAAAGCACAAGAACGGAGCAATCCGCCGTGTGAATGTAAATATAGCGGCGACAACGGTGGAGAACTACCGGAAACTTCATGAGGCCGGGATAGGAACATACATCCTTTTTCAGGAGACTTATGACAAGGAAGCTTATGAGAAGCTTCATCCATATGGGCCAAAACATGACTATTCATATCACACCGAGGCCATGGATCGTGCCATGGAGGGTGGAATAGATGATGTAGGGCTGGGCGTACTCTTTGGTCTGGACAAATATAGATATGAATTTGCAGGACTTTTGATGCATGCGGAGCATCTTGAGGCGGTTCACGGTGTAGGCCCACACACTATAAGCGTTCCAAGAGTGAAGAAGGCGGATGATATAGACCCGGACGCATTTGACAATGGAATAAGTGATGAGACGTTCTGCAAGATTGCAGCATGCATCAGGATAGCTGTGCCATACACCGGAATGATCATCTCCACAAGGGAGAATCCAAAGGTGCGCGACGAGATCATAAGGCTGGGAGTGTCACAGATAAGCGGCGGTTCAAAGACCAGTGTCGGCGGTTACTATGAGCCGGAGCCGGAGGATGAGAAGTCTGAGCAGTTTGACGTCAGTGATACGAGAACCCTGGATCAGGTGGTGAACTGGCTCATGACAAAGGGATATATCCCATCATTCTGTACGGCATGTTACAGGGAGGGCAGAACCGGAGACAGGTTCATGAGTCTGTGCAAGAGTGGTCAGATTCAGAACTGCTGTCATCCAAATGCGCTGATGACTCTTGAGGAGTATCTGGTGGATTATGCGTCGCCGGAGACCGCAGAGCTTGGCAGGCGGCTTATACAGGAAGAACTTGCGAATATTCCGAATGAGAGGGTCAGACAGATAGTTATAGAGAGACTTGACAGGATAAAGCATGGAGATAGGGATTTTAGATTCTAGGCAGGAGATACACATGGGATATAACGATACACCATCGGCAAACAGGATTCATATAGGCTTCTTCGGAAAGCGAAATGCGGGCAAATCCAGCCTTGTAAATGCAGTGACGGGGCAGAGCCTGGCTGTCGTGTCGGATGTGGCGGGAACAACCACGGATCCTGTGAACAAATCAATGGAACTTCTTCCACTGGGACCGGTGGTCATCACAGATACTCCGGGCATGGATGATGAGGGAGATCTCGGATGTCTAAGAGTACAGAAGGCAAAGCAGGCTCTCAGGAAGATGGATGTGGCGGTTCTTGTTGTGGACGGAACGGCTGGGCTTTCCGAGAATGACAGACAGCTCATACATTTGTTTGGAGAGAAGAATATAAATTATATAATTGCATACAATAAGTGCGATGTGGTATCTGCAGATTGCGTGAAGCGTATAGAGCAGGCAGACGAAGAGATACTCAGGGCATGTCCTCATATATGGGTGAGCGCCAGAGAGAGAACCCGGATAAATGATCTGAAAGAGATGATCGGGCATCTGACGGTGGAAACACCGACGGCACGCCGGCTTGTGGGTGATCTGATAGAACCCGGAGACGTGGTTGTACTTGTGATACCGATAGATTCGGCAGCTCCCAAGGGAAGGCTTATACTTCCGCAGCAGCAGGTCATGAGGGATGTACTTGATACTGGTGCCATAGCGGTGGCATGCAGGGATACGGAGCTTACAGATACGTTGTCCAGATTTGGCGATCAGGTATCACTGGTTGTCACGGATTCCCAGGCGTTTGAAAAGGTGATGCGGATAGTGCCGGAGAGCACATGCCTTACATCATTTTCCATATTGATGGCGAGGTTCAAAGGGCAGCTTGACGGTGCAGTGAAAGCGGCATATAAGCTGGATGAATTTGGCAAGGACAGCCATCCGAAGATATTGATAGCAGAGGGGTGCACACATCACAGACAGTGTGATGATATAGGAACGGTTAAGCTCCCGGGATGGATAAACAGGTATACAGGCTGCACGCCTGAATATCATTTTACCAGTGGAACGGAGTTTCCGGAGGATCTTTCGGGATTTGATCTGGTGATACACTGTGGGGGCTGTATGCTGAATGAGCGTGAGATGATGAGCCGGCAGCAGATGGCCCGGGAACAGAACATTCCCATGACCAATTATGGTACGGCCATAGCACACATGAATGGGATACTAGCGAGAAGTCTGGAAGTGTTCAGGAAATCTCATGATAAGGATAAGAATACATTAACATAAAAATATATTGGGGCAGATCCAAATGACGGAAGAAAGTGACTACAGAATTTTGTATGGATGATGCTTCGGAAAGGCGGGAATATGGCAAAGACAGGGCTTGTTCTTGAAGGTGGCGGACAGCGTGGTATATATACCGCAGGTGTGCTGGACGTCTTTATGGATAACGATATAACTGTGGATGGTGTGATCGGAGTATCAGCCGGAGCCATACACGGACTGTCATTTGTGGCAGGCCAGAGAGGACGCAATATAAGATATAATCTGAAATATAGAAACAATAAACATTACATGAGTCTGTACTCGCTCATAACGACAGGGGATATATGCGGAGAACAGTTCTGTTATCACGACATACCAGAGAAGCTGGATCCTCTGGACTATGATGCATTTCTTGCAAATCCGACAAGATTCTATGTGGGATGTTCCAATCTGGAGACCGGAGAGGCGGAGTATCTTGAGTGTACAGACATGAGAAATCCGGATGATGTGAACAAGGTAAGGGCATCGGCATCCCTGCCTCTTATATCGAATACGGTTGAGGTGGACGGCATGAAACTTCTGGACGGAGGAGTATCTGACAGCATTCCTATATTTGCATTCAGGCGAATGGGATACAGGAGAAATGTGGTTGTTCTCACAAGACCTGCCGGATACAGGAAAGGTCCTGACAGAATGCTCAGACTTGAGGCGGGAAGGTACAGGGAATATCCTGAGTTTGTAAGACGATGCCATATGAGGCATCTGTATTACAACAAGACTCTGGACAAGCTGGAAGAGCTGGAGAAGCAGGGCGATACCCTGATCATAAGACCAAGTGAGACTATAGAGATATCAAGACTTGAGAGAAAACCTGAGATGATAGAAGCCATGTATGAGCTCGGGCTGCACGATGCAAAGGAGAAATTACAGGAGGTAAAAGAATTCCTCGGAACGGGCAGGGCTTGATCAGGTGAGCATAGCAGATAAAAAAGACAAAGAAGTAAAAGTCAGACAATTAAAACTTCAGGGTATGGAAATTCCTGACAGTGTGGATGCGGAATTTAAGGCACAGGAGAATCACAGCAAAATGGCTGAGACTCCTGTGCCTTCTCTTATTCTGTCACTGTCTGTGTCAACGGTTCTTACCATGCTCATAGCCACCACCTACAATATAGTGGACACATATTTCGTGTCAGATCTCGGCGAAAGCCAGGTGGCTGCTGTGGGGATCATGTTCTCTGTGATGGCACTTATCCAAGCGGTGGGTTACACATGGGGAATGGGTGCGGGAAGTGAGATAGCGAGACTTCTTGGACAGAAGAAAAAGCGCGAGGCAGAACAGACGCTGGCAACTGCATTTGCAGGAAGCGTAGTTTCGGGAGCGGTTATGGCGGCTTTCTTCATATTGCTCAGGGATGATATTGTAAGGCTTCTCGGAGCCACCGACACAAGCAGTGAATATGCAGGGCAGTATGGTATTTTTATCATGCTGGCGGCACCGGTCATGTGCGGTGCGTATGTCCTCAACAATGCGCTGCGGGCGGAGGGACAGCCGTACCTTGCACTGCTCGGGATATGTGCAGGAGGTGTGACAAATGCTGTTCTTGATTATGTCTTTATAGATGTGATGAAGATGGGGATATCCGGTGCGGGTATTGCGACATTTTCAGGGCAGAGTGTGAGTCTTATCATCATGTATATGTGTGTCAGGTCTGGGCACAGCGTTGTGAGGCTTCACCTTGGGGATATATGGTCATTTCGATATTGGACAAAGATCCTCAGGGTGGGAATGCCTTCATTTCTGAGGCAGGGATTTATGTGCCTTGCTGCTGTCATGATAAGCAGAAGCTGCAGGCAGTATGGCGATGATGCCATGGCAGGGATAACCGTGGCAAATAAAATATTTGCGGTTGTATTTGCGGTGCTTGTTGGTTATGGACAGGGATTTGCTCCGGTGTGCGGTTTTGCATATGGGGCAAAGCTTATGGAGAGAGTCAGGCTGTCGCGTAAGTTTACCATGATCACGGCAGTCATATTCATGGTGTTTGCGGGGGCGGCTTCCTTCATCTGGGCGGATTTGCTTGCAGGCATATTCCTCGGCGGGCAAAATGGTGCGGCTGGCATATCGTCGTTTTCAATCAGGGCACATGGGATATCCATGCCATTTGCGGCACTTTCGCTGGTGGCGGGAATGTATTACCAGGCTCTTGGGGCATATGGAAAAGCCACGCTCATATCGGCCTTCAGACAGGGGGTGTTCTTCGTCCCGCTGATGTTCCTGCTGCCGCAGGTGTATGGCCTTGCTGGCGTGGCTGTTGTTCAGGCCGCCGCTGACGTGTTGTCAGGTGTGGTGGCTTTCGTTATATTTATTCTGACCTGCCGTACACAAAAGAGTAGTAGTCAGTGTTGATCATCTCATCTGATATATAAAGTCTGTTTTCCACCTCGGTTATCATGTCATCGATGTAACCTGCCGGCACTTGTGATTCCGGAACCAGGTATGTAACCTCACCCGTTCCTGCGTTATACTTCACTTTGTCTGTGATAAAGCTCTGGTTTGCAAATATGACGAGAGGATCACAGTCTGACATGATGTTGCGTCCGGCAAGGAGTCTTGAGTCAAAGTCCGCACCTAAAAGATTTAGCACGGTTGGGAGAATGTCAACGCTGGAGCACAGTTTGTCAATTGTTACAGATTTTTCCATGGATGAGCTCCATATGCCAAACTGATTCCTGTGGAGCTCAAATGGATCGTTCTCCACGTCACTTCCCGCGAGCTCGTTGTAGGTGCCGTCGCTCAATCCGTAAGGATAGTGATCGGGCGCAACGATGAAGAGAGTGTTGTCAAGTTTGCCTGCCGCATCCAGTTTATCCATGAGGAATTCCAGTGCTTTGTCAAGCTCTATCTGGGCTGCAACATAAGCGACTGCTTCGTCTGAATAGTTCTGGCCGGCCAGGGCAGCTTCTGCTTCCTCCCTGTTCTTCTGACATAGATACTGCATATCATAGTTATACGGAAGATGTCCGGAAAAGCTCATAAAGTACATATTGAAGTGGTCATCATTTATAAAGTCTTCGTACACGGCTTCCATGCACTCAAGATCCGAGTACATGACGTGATCAGGGATGTCGAGTCCTGCACCTATGGCCTTGAATGTCGAGTATCCCATGTTCGGATGTGTTTTTGTTCTGTCGTAATAGGTGGCGTCAAAGTCGTGGTAGCCGTAGCTCTTGTACCCCTCTGCATTCAGAATATTGCCAAGAGCGTATGGCTGGTATGTATCCGCTGATGCCTCAAAACTCCATTTGGATGATGCCGGGTACTGACTTAGACAGTTGGTATATTCGCCATCTATGGTGCTGTGATACCACAGAGGATTGTAGAAATTGGTAAATTCAAATCCATCGTGGTAAATTTTGTACAGAGTAGGAGTGGCTTCTTCGGATATACCATAGGTGCTCAGGCTTTCCGCTGTGACAAATACAACATTGTATCCTTTGAACATACCGGTGTATTCGTCCTGATATGTCGGCTCCACCCCTGAGAAATATGCAGACAGGCTTTTTAATTCTTCGTCGTCTGTCGAACTGTAAAGCTTTCCAAAATCAATCTCAGGATCAATCTGTGGTACCGGTATATCCTCCGGTTCTTCTGTGGCGGCCTCTGTGCCGGAAGTTTCTGCTGCGTCAGGTTTTTGCACATCGTCTGATGTGCCTGAGCCTGCATCTGCAGTTTTAAGGGATATATCTGCGCCATTTGCAAGTTCAAATGTCCTGGATGAGTTGCTCTTTGTCAGCATGGTGATGCTGTCCCTTGCCGTTGTGACCATGACGCCCAGCTTGTTCATGGAAAGTTCCAGAACATAACGGCCGTGGAAAAGCGCGTATGGAGAATAGGCCTCCTTTCCGCTTATGCCGAGAAGACCGATTGCGGTAATCCACATGACTGTGGCAGCTATGACATTTGTGGTCAGTGCGCGTATGACTTTGTGACCGGTTTTTCCAAGGCTGCATCTGCCAAATGAGAAGAAAAGTCTGTTCAGTACGATCAGGCATATGAGAGGCAGCAGGAATAAAACTATGAAATACCAGTTGTTTTTAAGTGCAGCAAGCAGCACTGATTTGAAATTCATGGCGTCCTGGGCACCTCCAATGGAGACGAGGCTCAGGAAGGTCCTGAATATCTTATAATAGACAAACTGGGCTATGTAGTATACCGTAAATACGCTCCAGAGGAGATAGGCTGTCACGGCATTTGCTATTCTGTTCCAGAATGAGCAGAGCAGAGACAGAGTAAGGCCGCATGCCGCTGCAAAGAAGAGCGGATGTATGATTCCCGAATCGATGCCTCCGTAGACAGATAAGTGAAACAGAAATTCCAAATAGGCAAATGCAAATGTGAAAAACAGCATCCTCCACAAGGCAGAGGTACTTCTGGTGCTTGTATGATTTTTTGTGCTTTTAAGTGTGTTCATAGCGGCTCCTGTGAAAACTAACCCTGCTGGGCATCCAGCAGATCATCAAGTTCCTGTCTGGCAAGTACCGGATCTGTCACGTTCAGCACGTGGAATCCCAGGGCTGCTGCGGCCTCTGTGTTGGCCGGTCTGTCGTCCAGAAATACGGACTCTTCAGGTTTTATGCTGTACTTTTCACAGAGTATCCTGTAGATGGCAGGATCTGGCTTGGTGATATGGTATTCGTATGACACAACCCTTCCGTCGGTGTATGGCAGGAAGTGGAATCTCGGTGTGTGCAGCGCGAACAGCCTTCTCGGATAGTTTGACAGCAGGTAGATGTTGTAGCCGCTGTCCTTAAGTGATTTCAGCCATGTGTCGGCGCCCGGGAACATGTCCACAACATCATCCAGGTTGTTCATGAACAGATCAATGTAACTGCTGTATGCCGGGGAGAGCTCTTTGAAACGTGAGATCAGTTCTTCCTCCGGTATGTCGTCCAGGTCAAAGTGATTCCACAGTGGGTGGTTTATCATGTTGCGTCCTAATACTTCGATGGCATCTTCTGGTATGCCGAGCTTCTGCATGGTCGTCTTCCAATGGAAGTCGATGAGCACCATGCCTATGTCAAATACTATATTCTTCATATGTGAAGTCCTTTCGTGTCTATATTATTAATATAAGTCATGAAAATTTTACCTCAAAATGTTGTAAAAATACATACTAAAAATAGGATATAAGTTTGTTTACAGACTTTTATTTTTGGTGTACATTGGTATAATGAATTGTAAATTCAGCCTTGGAGGCGTGACCAGAGGACAAAAGTATTCGGAACGTAAGGGGAAAGACTGTGTATGAGATACGTTTTTGTGGACTTTGAGATGAATCTTATAGATTCTGAACACAAACAGGAAATGAAGATATGTAAGAATGAGATAATAGAAATAGGTGCGGTCAAGCTGGATGACGAGTACAATGAGATAGACTCGTTTAAGAGTTATGTGAAACCGGTATTTGGGTGTATGGCTTCACGTATAATAAAGCTGACAGGTATCACCGATGAACTTCTTGCAGATGCACCTCTGTACGAGGAGGCAATAGGAAAATTCATTGAGTGGTGTAGTGACGCAGATGTGATATATGCCTGGAGTGAGAATGATCTCAGGCAGTTTCGCAAGGAGGCGCGTCTCAAGTCTTATATGCATCCACAGATAGAAGAGACCATATCCAAATGGAAGGACTTCCAAAAGGAATTTGCAAAGATGATCGGGACATCCAGAAGAATATCCCTGTCCGATGCAGTATTTTATC
Source organism: uncultured Coprococcus sp. (assembly GCA_934270935.1). Classification (GTDB taxonomy): domain Bacteria; phylum Bacillota; class Clostridia; order Lachnospirales; family Lachnospiraceae; genus Coprococcus. Next base: position 10,367 of record CAKQQK010000038.1, read on the forward strand.
TGGGAGAGAATTTCCAGGGCGCAGAGCACGATGCTCTGTGGGATGCGAGAAACACATCGGAGGTATTCAAATTGTCCAAGGATGAGGAGAAATTTTTCAAGATCATGGCCCCAGTTATGGATGTATACAAGCCAAAAAAGAAACTGACTTATTCTCTGTCTGATGCATTCAGCAATATTCATCTGGATTGAGAAGATGTTTGGACAAACAACAAGGAGGTTCAGATTGTGAATTGGAATAAAAAAGATATTATCAGGATCATGCTTCTGTTGTGCGGTGTGGTACTGTTTGCGTATATCTTGTTTAACTTTGACAAGGTGTCACACCTGTTTAGCTGGCTGGTAAATATACTCATGCCGTTTGTCATAGGGTTTGCCATAGCATTTGTGGTGAATGTTCCTATGAAAGGATTTGAGAAAGTACTGTTTAAGAACGAGAACAGCAGGCTGTATAAGATGAAGAGACCGGTGTGTCTGATACTGTCGTTCCTGTGTATAATCGCAGCTTTTGCATTTGCCATAACAATGGTCATACCGGAGATGTCAAGAACAGTTACTGCATTTGCAGAGAAACTGCCGGCGGCTATGGACGATATACAGAACAAGGCCATAAAGATCATGAAGGATCAGCCGGATATTGTCGACAAGATAAAGAGAATAGATATAAATTGGGATGCGCTGGTTACGAATCTGGTGGATTTGGTCAAGAATGGAGGAAGCAGTGTTCTGTCATCCACATTCTCTATAGCCAGCAGCGTTGTGGGAGCAGTTGTTGATGTATTGGTGGGACTGTTCTTTGCCTGTTATATTCTGGCTCAGAAGGAGACTCTTGAGAAGCAGGTCAAGGGTATTCTCTACGCTGTGTTCAAGGAGAGAAAGGCAGACAGGTTCATCCAGACATGTGTGCTGGCTGACAGGACTTTCTCAAAGTTTATATCGGGACAGTGCCTTGAGGCGTGCATACTTGGACTTATGTTCTTCATAACGATGACGGTATTTCGAATTCCATATGCGCTCACGGTGAGCATATTGATCGCAGTGTTTGCGCTTATTCCGGTTCTCGGAGCATTTGTCGGATGCTTTGCCGGAACGATCATGATACTTGTGGATGATCCGAAGAAGGCTGTTGCCTTCCTCATCATATTCATAGTGCTGCAGCAGATAGAGGGCAACCTCATATATCCGCATGTGGTTGGAGGATCAGTCGGCCTTCCGTCTATATGGGTGCTTGTGGCTGTCATGGTCGGCGGCGATCTGATGGGAGTTCTGGGTATGCTGATATTTGTGCCGCTCTTCTCAGTGCTCTACGTGCTCTCAGAGGAGTACGTGGTAAAGTGTCTGAAGGCGAAGCATATATCCTGGAAGAAATACAATCTTGCCTGTGAGATCCCTGAGGGACGGTGGGATGGCAGGCTGGATGAGCAGGAAAGCGCAAAGCAGTCTAAGGTGAAGACAGAGAACGGCGGGGATGCAGCGGGCGTTTCCGGAGCTGCTTCAGATCTGGATGCCACAGGAACTACTTTAAATTCAGATGCTACAGGAAATGATTCGAATACAGATATAGCAGATACTGCTTTGAAGTCAGATTCTGCAGAATCTGGTGAAAACGTATCAGGTGTAAATAGATCAAGAAAAAGAAAGAGATAAATTGCAGGATATGAAATTTTAAAGTTATTCTGCCAGAAAGAAGGATAAATAGATGTACAGAGATATAGCGAAACTTGTGTTATACAGAGATCTGGGTGAGGATAGCATACTGATGAAGCTGTCGGGCATATTTGAGGATTTCGATATGAAGAGATGTGAGAAGGCGGAGCTGTGTGCCCGTATCTATGATCAGATCAAGCGACTGCTTGACCTGGCGACAAGCTATGGATTTGACAAGAATCTGTGGCACAATTACCTTGCATTCATCCTCATTACAAATGAGAACTCATTCAGCATCACCTGTGAGAAGGTTGGTGCGAATGACGGAACAGTTAATTATTTTGCAAAGAATGATTTCAGGATATTCAAGAAGCTGTTCGACTTTGATTTCTCAGAGATAGAGAGCACACTTGGGATAGACTGTTTCTCAACTATCAACAATTACAAGTCTATTGGCAAGAAGGAGAGAATGTACAATAAGAATGTCAGTGAGAAGGTTCAGGCTGTCAGCAATGCCATAGAGGAAGCTGAGAATGAGGATCAGATATTTGATATAGTTACATCATTCTATAAAGCATATGGTGTGGGAATGTTCGGACTCAACAAGGCGTTCAGGATCACACGTGAGCACGGTGATCTGGAGTTCGTGCCAATCAACAATACAGAGGATGTCATGCTAGATGACCTCATCGGCTATGAGATCCAGAAGAAGAAGATCGTGGACAACACTGAGGCATTTGTGGAGGGAAGAAAGGCGAATAATGCACTTCTCTTCGGTGACAGTGGAACAGGAAAGTCAACAACGATCAAGGCGATCATCAACGAATACTACGACAGAGGACTTCGTATGATAGAGATATACAAGCATCAGTTCCAGGATCTGTCACAGGTAATATCGCTTATCAAGAACAGAAATTACAGATTTATCATATACATGGATGATCTTTCATTTGAGGAGTTTGAGATAGAGTACAAGTACCTCAAGGCTGTCATCGAGGGCGGACTAGAGATCAGGCCGGATAATGTGCTTATCTACGCCACATCGAACCGCCGCCACCTCATCAAGGAGACATGGAACGATAGGAACGATATGGAGAACAATAACGGTATCCACAGAAGTGATACTATCCAGGAGAAGCTGTCGCTGGTTAACAGATTTGGCGTGACCATCAGCTACAGCGCACCTTCACAGAAGGAGTATTTCGAGATCGTCAAGGGTCTTGCTGAGAAAGAGCATATCACCATGGACGAGAAAGAGCTCTGCGCTGAGGCAAATAAGTGGGAACTTGCGCACGGCGGCATAAGCGGACGTACTGCGCAGCAGTTTATCAACTATCTGAAGGGACAGGGAATGTAAAAAATGGCGTATCTGGCGGCGATCAAACAGCCAGATACGCTGTTTTTGTGTGATTATTTAGTTGCTGATATTATAACCGGAATGATATCACGGTATACAGTGTCAGTTGCTTCGTCTTGTTTAGCTGAACATAGAAATAACACGGTTCCATCGTCGCTTTCAATTGCAGCGGGTTTAGAATTACCTGAATCGGAAGTGTATAGTGTATTTCCAGCGTAGTCCATATATATTGTTTTGCCTGAAGTATCTGTATAACTGAGATAATATTTTCCCAAAGAGAAATCCGCTGCATTGTCAATGGTGCATATTACAGTGTCGTCTGGCGTCACTATTGAGTAGATATTATCTGATTCACCAGATCTTATACCTCCATAGCTGACTGTGGGATCTGAATTCAACATGTAATTACCGGTTTTCACTATATTCCCTTCATCATCAACGATGCAGTAACTGTCAGCATCTGGCATATATGCAAATGCTCTTCCATCTATCATATCTTTTATAAAAACAAAGTCATTATCTGATAACGTATTAGTTTTAGCATTGTAGATTTTACAGTATTCTACGGTATCGGCATATTCGTCATCTGTTGATACGGCAGTAGGGACGACAAAACTGTTTTCGTTCAGAACACGCAAATTATTCTCCTGGACTCCTCTGAATGCAGGAATGTCAGAAATCTTCTTGCCATTTTCATCTATCACGAAAAAAGAAGACGAACTGCCAGAATTGTCAATTGGCGATTCAAAAATAGCAAAGTATCCCGAAGAATTGTAGCAAAGCTCAAAGACGGAACTGGTATCAGAAACGTATACCGGAGAACAGTCCAGATTGTAGATTCCCATAACCTCGGTTATTGTATTTTCCCCATTGAGTTGTCCGATATGCGCTGCTTCATCTTCAGTCAGCAGATATTTATTTCCAACTATTGAAGTGAAAAGTTTGCCGTTGTCTAATTCCTGGTATTCTTTGAGTATGTTTCCGTTGCAGTCAATAAGCTTGCTGTTATGCGAATATGGGTTACATATTATTGCAGTGGTGTCATCTTTGTAAAAACCGTTGACACTGCCCAGATTTTCTGATCTGGCGATTTCGTTGCCATCAAAATCAAGGTATGCAGCATAGTATGTGTTATTTTCACTTACATATATGCTTAGTTTAATGATGTCTAAATTCGGGTTCCCGACAAATGTTATTTCTCTTTGGTCCATAGGAAGTATAAATTTTCCCGTGCCGTCCATGAATCCATAGCCTCTTTCGCCATCAGTTACTATCAAATATCCATTTCTGGAGGATACAATTCGGTATTCTGTGCGGAATTCCTTTAATTCACTCATCTCATGCCTGACTGTTGCGTTTAGATTGTCGGTTACTGGGCTGGCATCGTCTGAGTTATCGTCCGTGCCATCAGAGATAGGGGAAGTGATGTTTTCGTTGTCATTTGCGGAGTTATCTGATACCTGGCTGTCTGGGCCTCCTTGCTCTGGTGATGACTTCCTGTATTTGCTGAGGGTGATCAATTCTACAGCTATCACGATGACCATGACAGCGAGAAAGATTGGCAGGACAATGAAAAGCTTTGATCTTTTCTTTGGCTTTGCGGGCTGGGTTGCCGTGATACTCGGGATAGGCTGGTTATTATAGTTAGGTTGGTTATTATAGTTAGGTTGGTTATTATAGGTCTGTTGTTGATACATAATCGGGCTGAAGGCTGTATTTCCGCAGGTTGGACATACATTTATATGATCCTCGGTAATACAACCACACATGTTGCATTGTTTCATATACTGATCTCCATTCTATTAGATTATTGATGTTAGAAGCATAAAATATTGAGTGGGTTGTCACAATATATGTTGCATAATTTGGCAGATATCGTGCATGATTTTTTGTTGCTGTGCGGGAAAAAACTGTATTGAACTCACAGGTATAGTTTGATATTATAGAATAGATTTAGAAGTTTGTAGAGACAGATACTTTGATAAGGAGCGTGTAAAGATGATAGATCTCAGCAGCAAAAAGGGAAGAACATGGGTATCAAGGATTATAGTAGCAATTCTCTGTATAGCTATGGTTGTTACCCTTTTGATATCAGCATTTTAATACAGATAGGATATGCGTGATGCAGATTGCGCAGATGCCTGGTAGGAGAGTTCGTATGAGAGGAAAGTTTGGAGAGCATCAGACGGTGCGGTCAATTCTTAAGAGCCTTCCCAAAACTGTCCACAGTGATGTAATAAGAGCCGGAATAGGAGAAGACTATGCCCGGCTCTTGTTGTATAGTGGAGATGATATAAATGTGGCAACGGGTGTGTGTGGCGCCGCTGGCGAAGCCGGGCTCAGACTTGATATAGCCAGATTGTACAACAGTTTGAGAATTGGCGGATATGAGCCGTGGGCTGCTGCGGACACGATAGTCATGCCGGACAGTGATGAGAGAAGGATGAAGAAGCTTCTTAGAAAGCTGGCTGGTGTATGTGCGGAATATGGTGTGGATATTGCAGCCGGGCATACTGAGATAAACAGTTCAGTTACGGAGCCCATCATAAGTATAACGATGATAGGCAGGAGAACTAAGCCGGATACAGATGGCTTATGTACTGATCATAAAAATGCCGCGGAGATAAAAGCCGGTGCTGACATAGTTATGTGTGGACAGACCGGAGTTGGCGGTACGTTACAGTTATATTTTGATCATCAGAAGGAACTGTTTTCGAGGTATTCAGAGAGTTATCTGAGGCCGGTTGAGCAGCTTGGCAGGCTTATAACACTTGGAAAACAGGTTGATATAGCTTATGCCCATGGCGTAAGCTATGCCCACGATATATCAAGAGGAGGCGTGTTTGCCGCTCTATGGGAGATGGGAGATGCTCTTGGGACAGGGCTTTGTGTATGTCATGACGACATTCCGATACTTCAGGAGACTATAGAGATATGTGAACATACGGGAGACAATCCGTATATGATAGATGGGTGCGGTGCAGCGTTGTTTGTCACAGCAGATGGTGAGGCACTTTCTGACGAATTGTATGAAGCAGGATATGAGGCTGCGGTTATAGGACATTTGACGGAGGGAAGTGACCGTGTTGTGACACACGATGATGAGAGGCGCTTTCTCACACCGCCGAGGTATTTGTAGATGATTTCTATCTGGCATGGGCTGCTGCTTGGGAGCAAGTCCCGGACTGGATATATTTTATACGAGGAGAATACGAGATGTTGAATATTGTGTTACATGAACCGGAGATCCCGGCAAATACAGGAAATATAGGAAGAACCTGTGTGGCAGCAGGCGCACGGCTGCACCTTATAGAGCCTCTGGGATTCCAGATAAATGAAAAGCAGTTAAAGCGTGCAGGGCTTGACTACTGGGACAAGCTTGATGTCACAACGTATGTGAATTTTGAGGATTTTCTTGCGAAGAACCCAGGCGCAAAGATATATATGGCGACCACAAAGGCCAGAAAGAAATACACAGATGTAAAATTTGAGGATGACGCCTATATCATGTTTGGCAAGGAGAGCGCCGGAATTCCGGAGGAGATACTTGTCGATTACAAAGAGACCGCCATCAGAATTCCGATGTTCCCGGACATAAGATCTTTAAATCTTGGCAACTCAGTGGCGATCGTACTCTACGAGGCACTCAGACAGAACGACTTCCCAGGTCTCGAGGAGGCCGGTAACCTCCACAGACTAAATTGGGATTTGCCATCAAGCGAAGCTTAACGACAAAGCACGCATCAGCGTGCTGCCTATTAATGTAATAGAGGGGAACAATATGTATCCTACAAGTGGAAAAAAGATGCTGAATATATGCATCCTTGATATTCTGAAAAAATATACAGACTGCGACCATACGATGGATCAGAAGGACATCATGGCAAAGCTGAAAGAAGACTATGACATGACCGTTGAGAGAAAGTCCATAAAGGCCAATCTGAACTGTCTGGTGGACTATGGATATGATATAGAGTATACAGAGACTGAGCGAGAGAAGAAGGATGGCACGACTGAGGTCATCACCTCGGACTGGTACTACAACCATGAATTTGATGATGCAGAGCTCAGGATGATGATAGACAGTATATTGTTTTCAAAGACAATACCGGCAGGACAGGCACAGCAGCTCATCGATAAGATAGCAGGGCTGTCCAACATTTATTTTACAAATAAGATGACACACGTGAGCAGCCTTCCGGGACTGGAGCATACAAGCAACAAGCAGACGCTGTTTAATGTGGGGATTATAGACGATGCGATATCTGAGCACAAGCAGATATCATTTGTATACAATAACTATGGCGAGGACAAGAAGCTTCATCCGAGGCGGGAGGAACCGTATATAGTTAATCCGTATCAGATGGTTGCAAATGACGGAAAGTATTATCTTATCTGTAATTATGACAAATATGATTCTCTGTCCAATTATAGGATAGACAAGATGACACAGGTGCAGATCGTGAACAGCCCTGTCAAGGACCGCTCAAAGGTTAAGGGAATGGAGCATGGTCTCAATCTGCCGAAGCATATGGCGGAGCATATCTACATGTTTGCAGATGAGCCTGTGACAATAGTTCTCAGGGTGAATAAGCGAGCGATCTCAGATGTGGTTGACTGGTTTGGAAGCAACTTTGATGTGGTGGATGAAAATATAGCTAGGCAGTATGATGGGTTCCGTGAGACGGATGACGATGTGACATATGTGCGCCTTGTGTGCAGCCGGCAGGCCATGGCCCACTGGGCTATGCAGTATGGTACGGTCTGTGAGGTGATATATCCAACCGACCTGCGAACTCAGATCGGCGATGCTGTGAAAGTGATGAATGAGAGGTATAATAATTAACATTTAGTTTTGTCAAAGATACCAAGGGGTCAGGCCCCCATCGGAAAAGTCATTTTTTTAGTCTTTTTTGAAGGGGCCTGACCCCATTTTGTTTAGAAAGTGCCTGACACCGTATGTTTAGAGGGTGCCTGACCCCATTTGTTTAGCGGGGGTCTGACCCCATTGGTAGAAAGTGCCTGACCCCATTGGTGAAAAAATATTGCGTAAGTGCAAGATTTGATGACTTGAAAACGGAATATATAGCAGATGAGGGAATTGGCCAATGAAGATCATCGGGAGGTGGTAGACATAATAAACCAGAACAATTATATATCAAAACTGAGAAAGCACAATGAAAAGGCTTTGGAGTATATAGTAAGGGAATATGGAGGCTGTGTGAAAGCTGCCATATATAAAAATCTTGCGGGGATGCCGGAGGAGATGGAGGAGTGCATGGATGATGTATTTCTGGATGCATGGAACAACATAGACAGATTTGACGAGAAGAAAGGTTCATTTAAAAGCTGGATAACAGCCATTGCCAGATTCAGATCCATAGACTATCTCCGGAGATACAGCAGGCGGTGCGCCGAGGAGGACATAGACGATCACGAACGGGAGCTTGCGAGGGATAACCTTATGGAGATGCTTGATGAGGAGATTTCGGACGGGATGGAAAAACTTCTCAAAGGTCTTACGGATGATGATAGAGACATAATCCTCAGGTATTATTGGGATGAACAGGACGTAGCACATATAGCGGATGATTATGGGGTGACATCCTCGACTATATATAGCAGAATGTCCAGAGCGAGAAACAAATTAAAAGTATATGCAGAGGTGGTGAACAATCATGAAAGATAGAAAAGACAGAAATGTGTATGATGTAATGAATGAAGTGGATGCCAGTGAAGAGTATATGGACTTTTCAAAGGAGGAAGCGGATGCATGTGTGAACAGACTGAGGTGCAGGATAAAAAATCCCGCAAAAAGCCACAGATGGCAGAAAGCGGTGGCAGGTCTTGCGGCAGTCATTGTTCTCTCGGGTGGCGGTCTTGCATATGCGGCGGAAACAGGTTCGCTGGCGTGGTTCTTTGACAGTCTGAGCAAGGAGACAGGAAGTGTTATTCCATCAAAATATGTGAACAAGAGCTACATAAATAACGAGTATAAGGGCAGTGTAAAGGTGATAACTGATTCTGATGCCAAAGTAAGCTTTGATCTGAAGAAGGCTGCAGTTGATGGCGATCAGGTCGATATTGCGATGGTCGTCACTTATGATGACTTTGACACTGAAAAATATGAAAGCTTTGAAGCTGATATGCAGATAATAGAAGGTGGCGTGAACATTGTCAGTGAATATGCGGGCAGCACAGCATTTGGAGATGGGATTTCGCTCACGGATAAGCAGACAATGTCTGATATTGTATATAAGTTAAAAAAGAAAAATGTATATAAGGTTGGTGATACCATCACCATGAAGTGTGACAGCATTGTCCTGTCCAACAAAACCAAACAGAACGACAGCAGTGTTGTCTATGAAGCGGATGAGGTGGCCGGTCCATGGACTTTGCAGTTTAAGATCCAGGATGATATGCAGGGCCATAGTGTAGATGTATCCGGCATAGGTGACATTGATAAATGTACGATAAATACAAAATGCATAACTATCGACATTGCAGAAGATTCAGATGGTGATAGCGATTTGTTGGAGAATATAGTCCTTGAGATGACGGACGATAAAAAACTTAAAGATGTAATATATGGAATTGGCAAGACTGGTGATGATGATGGAATACAGAGAATGGAACTGGATTTCACTAAACCTATAGACGTTTCACAGGTGAAAGCCGTGTGGATAAATGGCAAGAGATGTGAGGTAAATTAAAAAAGAACCCGGGTACTACAACAGAGCATATCACTCTGGGGTAATCCCGGGTTTTGATAATTTATGAATCCTTTATCTTGAACTTGCCATTGCTCTTCACGCCTGGAACAGTCATATCGGATTCCTTCAGGTTGTCTGTGTGGTGATCCACATGAACCGGTTTGATAGGAACCTGCATATCCTTTTTCATAGGAAGTGAGAAGATGAATTCGCTTCCCTCGCCCTCCTCAGATGTCAGTGTTATCTGTTCACCGTGGGCTTTGATGATCTCCTTCGTGATGGCAAGGCCAAGACCTGTTCCTGTTTTGTCTTTGCCTCTGCTTGGGTCTGTCTTGTAGAACCTCTCAAATACCTTTTTTTGGGATTCCTTAGGGATTCCAATACCCTCATCTTTGACGCTGGTATATATCTTGTCATTTTTCTCAGTCACCTGGACTCTGATCTGGCGGCCCTCAGGGGTGAACTTGATGGCGTTGTCCACCAGATTGTATATAACCTGCTGAATCTTTGTCCTGTCCGCATATACTATGGTATTGTCCGTCAGAAATACGCTGTCCAGGAAGATTCCCCTGTCATTGCACCTCTTCTCAAATGTGTTGATGGTAGGTGTAATGATGTCCCGTATGTCGAAGTTTGATTTGTCAAGCTGCAGGTCGAATGAGTCAAAGTTATTCAGTTCCAGAAGTCCCTGTGTGAGCTTGGTGAGTCTCTGCGCCTCATTTAACACTATGCCGAGATATTTTTCATGTTTTTCAAATGGTATGGTACCGTCCAGCATGGCCTCTATATATCCCTTGATGGATGTCAGTGGTGATCTGAAATCGTGGGATATATTGGAGATAAATGATTTTCTGTATTCGTTTGAACGGCTGAGTTCGTCAGCCATCTCCTCCATGTATCTTGCAAGTTCTCCGAACTCATTATTTGCCGTGACATTTACACGGGCGTTGAAATTACCCTGTGCATAGGATTTGGATGTCTTGATGATCTCACGTATAGGCTTCAGCAGGCTGTTGGACATGAGCATCAGCGCTATCATGGCGATCAGCATCAATATCAGGAAAGGCACAAATGTCGTTGACAGCATTCGATTTTGTATATCCTGCTTGAACGTCATGGGCGACGTGAGGATGATGGTTCCCATGTAGTTGTTCCAGTAATACATAGGCTGACCGATTACCAGTGTGTCTGCGGAGAAGAATCCGCCAAATGTGTCTTCGTGGCAAAAAGCCGATTTCAGTTCTGACTCATTGACATATTTTTTCAGAGTTCCGGGATTCTGTGTTGCATTTGTCTGCTGGTTTTTGTCGGAACTGTCGCTGTCAGAGCTTGAAGATGACCTGAATATTATATTGCTGCGCTCATCGGTGAGCCAGATTCCCATCTCCAGAGTATTTGCTGTGTTTTGAAGCTCTGTGAACAGGGTTTTGTTGTCTATGGTGTTGTTGCTGTAATCTGTCAGAGGGCCGTCCATGAGCAGCTCTATTTCTTTCTGCATTGTGGATTTGCGCTCGGCGAGAACCGTGTTCTGCGTGGTTGAAATACTGTATATCATCAGCAGTGAAAATATAAGTACGACCAGAATGACAAAACCAACAACTATCTTATCAAAAGCGGTTTTCTTCATCACGATCTCCATTCAAACTTGTAGCCAATGCCCCATACAGTGGCGATGCTCCAGTTATGATTGTTGTTCAGCTTCTCACGAAGTCTTTTGATATGTACGTCAACTGTTCTTGTGTCACCCACATATTCATATCCCCACAGCTTGTCCAGAAGCTGTTCTCTTGTGAACACCTGATTAGGTCTGCTGGCAAGGAAATAAAGAATTTCAAGTTCCTTTGGCGGCATATCCAGGTTGTGTCCCTCAAAGGTGACTGTATAGTTGGATATGTTCACCACAAGTCCGTCATATTCCACAAATGTGCCCACGTGATCTGCGCTGGTCACATCGTAGGAGGATGCCTGTGCCTGCTTCTGTGAATTATCGGTCATGGCTGAACGTCTCAGAAGGGCGCCAACCCTTGCGACAAGCTCATTCGAGTCAAATGGCTTCACAATATAATCGTCTGCGCCGATCTTCAGTCCAAGCACTTTGTCAAACACTTCGCCCTTGGCGGAGAGCATGATGATAGGTGTGTTGGATGTTTTCCTGATCTCTGTACAAACCTGATATCCGTCCATTCCCGGAAGCATGACATCCAGGAGAACAAGGTCAGGTGAATATTCCTCAAATAACTGCAGAGCCTCTGTGCCGCTTGCGGCGATCTCCGTCTCATAACACTCTTTGTTAAGGTAGAGTGATATAAGCTCTGCAATGTTCTCGTCGTCATCAACGATGAGAATATTATTCTTGCTCATATATATAACCTCCTGATTGTAAAGTATGTGCATTGAAGCCGCTCCGCGCAGCACATGCGTGGTTTGCAGGAAATCTCCCTCTTGAGTGAGATCACCCTGCAAATAAATACAAATTCTATAGTTCTACTATCGTTACACCTGCGTCGCCCTCGCCGAATTCTCCAAGACGGAAAGATTTGACGTGCGGCTGTGATTTCAGGAACTGGTGGATTCCCTTGCGGAGTGCTCCGGTGCCTTTGCCGTGTATGATCCTAACTTTGTGCAGATGTGCCATGAGGGCGTCGTCCAGAAATCTGTCAACAAGGGATGTGGCTTCGTCAACGGTCATTCCCAGAACGTTGATCTCAGGCTTGATATTCATCATCCTTGCCATGCTCTTGCCGCCTGTGACGGTTGCTTTCTGTGGCTTTTTCTTCTCGTGTTCAACGAGCAGAAGATCCGTAGGTGGGAGAGAAGCGCTTATGATACCCATCTGGACTTTGAGCTTGCCCTTTGAATCTGCCGGAGCCGTGACGGTTCCCTCGGAGTCCATGCTGATGACATGAACTGTGTCGCCAACCTTGAAATCGGATGCCTTGTGATCAGACTTCACAGTCTTTCGTTTCTCCTCGTTCATCTTGCCGAGGTCATTGATCTTGGCACGGAGTTTCTGTCTCTCAGCCTCCATCGCCTTGGCGTCGGCCTTGGCAGGATTTGTCGTCCACTTGTTGTATTTTCTGATGGCGGCATCGGCCTCAGCCTTAGCCTCCTCTATGATCTCGGAGGCTTCCTGACGTGCTTTTGCAAGTATCTCAGCCTTCTTGTCAGAAAGCTCGGAATCCTTCATCTGTGCACGCTCCTGAAGCTGTTTTGCGTCCTCCTTGAGCCTTGCGATATCAGCCTTGTCCTGCTCGATCTCCCTCTTGCTTCTCTCAAGATCTGCGATCAACGTCTCAAAGTCTACCGTATCGCTGTCGATATTTGCCTTTGCACTCTCGATGATGCTCTCGTCGATTCCAAGTTTCTTCGCTATGGCAAAAGCATTTGACTTGCCAGGAATACCGATCATCAGCTTGTATGTCGGCTGGAGTGTTGCCACGTCGAATTCGCAGCTGGCATTCTCCACGCCCGGTGTGCTCATGGCAAATGTCTTGAGCTCACTGTAGTGTGTGGTCGCCATACATCTGACACCCATGTCGTTCAGATGTGAAAGGATGGCAATGGCGAGGGCAGCACCCTCGACAGGATCAGTACCGCCTCCCAGCTCGTCGAAGAGAACCAGACTTCCCGGAGTTACGTGATCCAGTATGTACACGATGTTGCTCATGTGGGATGAGAAGGTGGACAGATTCTGCTCTATACTCTGTTCATCTCCGATATCGGCAAATACGTCGTCAAATACATTCAGCCTTGAACCGTCAAGCGCAGGAATGTGGAGTCCCGACTGGCCCATGAGGGAGAAGAGACCAAGTGTTTTCAGTGACACCGTTTTACCACCGGTGTTCGGTCCTGTCACGATGAGGAGGTTGTAGTCCTCGCCCAGCTTGATGTCCACAGGTACGACAGTGTGCTTCTCCAGCAGGGGATGTCTTCCCTGCTTTATATCAACAATTCCGTCGGTGTTGAATATCGGTTCGGTTCCCTTGTAACTTCTTGCAAATGAAGCTCTGGCAAATATAAAGTCCAGTTCAGCCAGAGTGTCAAAATCGTATTTTATGTATTCAATCTCTGCTGCAGTCTGTGCTGACAGAGATTCAAGTATCTTCTCAATCTCGGCGAGCTCCTGATTGTCAAGCTCCTTCAGTTCGTTGTTCAGGTTCACGATGGCCATAGGCTCGATGAACACTGTTGCTCCGGTCGACGACTGGTCGTGTATCATACCAGGGAAATGGTTCTTGTACTCGGCCTTGACCGGGATACAGTATCTGCCGTTTCTCATGGTGACAAGATTGTCCTGGAACATGGTCTGCTTGCTGGTGTCGCTGACAAGCTTTGCAAGCTGGTTGTGCAGCTTTTCATTTGTCAGGCGTTTATTTCGTCTTACTGCCTTGAGTCCGGATGAGGCGTCGTCGGCGATCTCGTTCTCGGACACTATGCATCTGTGTATCTCTCTGGACAGATGCTCCAGTGGCATGAGCTCCAGAAATCTCGTGCGCAGGCTGTCAGGACATGTGGTGCCATCCGGGTTCATGCTAAGTCCCTGCATCTTGTTGGAGGCCTTCTCTTCCTCGATCTGTTCCTTGCTGCGCCTTCTCGTATCCGTCATGCTTGTGCCTTCGTTCTCGCCGTATCTCTTGGCTGTGGCGGCCAGGTCCAACATGCTTGCCACATCAAGCAGTTCTGCGGTTGTGAGGATTCCCTCAACCTCAAGTCTCTTTAGAGATGCCCCGATATCTTTAAGTCCTGCAAATGACAGGTTGCCCTGGGTGTTCAGACGGCGGAGAGCATCCCTTGTCTCCTGCTGAAGAGTCTCGATCATGGCGAGGTCCTTGCGGGGCTTTAT
>CAKQQK010000039.1:0-24538 GCA_934270935.1 uncultured Coprococcus sp.
TATCCACTGTTCATTTTCATCTAAGAACTTCATGAAGTCCGCATAATCTCTTCCATCTGTTTCTTTTGCTCTGCCAAATGCTTTTCTGAGGACTTCAAATCTCTGTCTGTATATTCTGGCATAGTCGATCTCGTCATCATTGTCAGCCCATTTGTAGGATTCAACCTCCTCTTTTTTTAGAAGTCCTTCCTCTATCAATGTATCCAGATCAATAAAATACGGATTGCCCGCAAATGCCGAAAATGACTGATATGGACTGTCACCAAAGCTTGTAGGTCCGATAGGAAGTACCTGCCAGTACTTCTGCCCTGCTCTTTTCAACATATCAACAAAATCATAAGCATCTCTTCCCATGGTTCCAATTCCGTACGGTGATGGGAGACTGCTTATCGGCAGGAGTATTCCTGCGCCACGTTCCAACGCTTTACTCATCTCTGATACCTCTTATAATTTCATATTGTGTCTTTGCCAGCAGGCGCCCATATGAAAGCGCCAGACAAAGGTAAAGGAAGCAACTAAGGGGTCAACCAAGGGGTCAACTAAGGGGTCAGGCACTATATGTAATCGCTCTGTTGTGCTTTGTATTTTATTAGCATTTTCTTTCAAATGCTTGCATTATATGACCGTTTTATTGTACAATCCTATCATAGTAAATATTAATCCTAGGTGATGGGGTCAGGCACCTTGAATAAACATCCTTAAAATTCCTACTTTCAATAGTGCCTGACCCCATCGGAGGTCCACCGAAGACACCATTATACCAATAGTGCCTGACCCCATTTGGGCCTGACCCCATTTGGGCTCGACAAGAAGAACGATAAAAACACAGCAATATCGAAGGAACCTGCCATATGAACAGTATTGAATATGAAAAATTATTAGAAAATAAAACACACGCAGATCCCATGTTCCCATACAACACTTATCTGTGTTCTATTCCGCTGGATTTCAGCACAGTATCACTTCACTGGCATGAATTTATGGAGATCATATACATCAAAAAGGGAAAGGGAAATGTGACTCTGGACTTCACCTCACACTACGTAGAAGAGGGTGATATCGTTATTATCCTGCCAGGACACATCCACGGGATATCCCAGCACGAAGGTTACTCCATGGAATACGAAAATATCCTTTTCTCAGTGGATATGTTCAGATCTAAAAACCACGACTCACTTGACAGCGAATTTTTTCTGCCGCTTCTGGCAGGAGACATAGACATCAAGAGCATATATGACAGATACGATCCTTTGTACCCACAGCTATCCTCATGCCTGAACAGGGTAGATAAACTCTGCTCCGAGACACCAAAAGGATACCATCTGGCCTTAAAGGGATGTTATTTTGAATTTTTCTACATTCTCTACACCAATTCTACGATGAGAGATGAATCAGACAGAAAGAACCGGGCCAGAGATCTTGAAAGGACCAAACTCATTCTTTCCTTTATAGACAAAAATTATAAAGAGGCCATATCCATTACAGACATAGCCTCCTACTGTGGATTCTCAGAATCCCATTTTATGCGATTTTTCAAGAACACCATGGGGGTGTCATTTGTATCCTACCTGAACGACTTCAGACTGAATGTTGCCGCAAGACTTCTCTCCACAAATGATGAAAGTGTGCTGTCAGTAGCAGAGAACTGTGGATTCTTCAATCTGTCATATTTCAACAGAATGTTCAAGAAAAAATATGGTGTGACACCGAGCCGGTACAGAGAAACTCACAACTGACAGCGGGGCGTATATCACCAGCCGAAAATTCACCACTCAAACCGCACCATGCAAACTTCAACTACGCATCCGATCTGGAGTATGAATTTTTCATCTGATTGCTCAGCTCGTAAAGCACCTTTCCAAGAGTGTCGCTTGCCGCCTGCCTTACCATATCCGCAGTCTCCTGATTGGCCTGCTGCCTGAGTTTCTGCCCCAACTTACTGATAGCATCCATCTGCACATCACTATCAGCTCCCAGAAGATCATCATATCTGTATATTATCTCATGTGCCTTAGACATAACCTTCTCGTCATATCTCTCAATATGGAACACCGACTTCGCATACGATGCATCCGCCATTGCCGCGATCAAACGGCTGGTCCAATAGAAGTTGTCCGTGGACACTTCCGCGGATGTATTTGCCAAATATTCTGGCACCTCATCCACATTTGTGTAAAATGGCACCATGACATTAAATGCATTTGATGCAAATGCAATCCACTGGATGGCACTGCTGTCCTCATCCACATACGGCCTGATCTGGATCGCCGACATAAAATCCGTTCTGTTCACTCCGATTGACCTGTATGCACCTCGAAGGCTCTTGTCGCCGTAATTTCCATATGGATCATACGGAGTGCCCTGATAATGAGAGGACAGAACATACTTCACGTCCTCCATTGTTATCTTCTTCTCCGGTATCATGCACCATGGAATATCGTCCGACACCGGGGTAAAGTCTGCATCCGGGCCATCCCAGACAGCGGAATTTGGATTAAGTGTTCTCTCCATAAACCACGCTCTTGGAGTGTTGTATACATGATCCGCATCGTCATGGCTGCCAAATATATCACGAGGGCAGATTATACTTGTATATGTGCCATCCGACGAATCAGTCTCATTGTTGGTGCTGGTGTCGTCGACTTCTTGTCCACAATCATCGTTCTCATCTTTATCCTGCAGCTCTCCGGTCTGTGATATATTCTGCAGCATAACGCACTCCATGTTCTCCATATTCAGATGATATTTCTCTATAAATTCCGGAAGATCCGCTGAACACATAAATTCTTTCTGCTCACCCATGGCATCTTCCATGTCAAATTCATCCATACCGAACTGATTTGGCATAACGACATACACGTCATCTGGAACCTTCCTCGCAATCCAGTGATGTCCGCCAATGGTCTCAAGCCACCAGATCTCATCCACATCCTGGAATGCTATTCCATTCATCTCATAAGTTCCATACTGTTCAAGCAGACTTCCAAGACGAATTACACCTTCTCTGGCACTTTTTATATATGGAAGTGTGATGGACACGATGTCCTCCTCACCTATTCCACCAGCCTTCTCCGGCTTATCACCATCTGCCGGCTCATAACATACAAGCGGATCTGCTCCGAGCACTCTCGGATTGGATGTTATAGTCTCCGTTGCAGTCATGGCAACATTTGCAGCATTTACTCCGCTGGCCGCCCAGATTCCTTCACCGCTTAGAGCGTTCGGCACGCAGGTGTACCTCATCGGATCATCCGGAAGCTCTATCTCCACATGTGATATAACAGACTTGTAAATGCGTGGCTGCTCCTCCGGATGCACCACAGTATACTTCTTCGGAGTATATGAACCAGCCCCCGAATCATCATTTCTCGCTATTATCGTTGAACCGTCATATGAGGCGGCCTTGCCCACTAAAATTGTTGTACACGGCATGTGAGTTCCTCCTTCTTATTTCTTATTCCATAAATTCTACTTCAACCTTCAGGTCATCTATATCATAATTTAACATTTCGACCATATTTTTTATCACTATCTTTGACGATTGCTCTGCTTTAGTATAATATTCCTGATTGCCTCTCATTCTCTTTTCAAGTTTTTTCTTGGCATCCTTTGTCTGTTTCTCATCGAGGTCAGAGGCATATTCCTGATGACTTAACTGTCCACATATATATTGTACCTTAAAATCGAAATCTGTCTATTACAAGCTTATCTGTATAGCATTTTTTTGCATTCTTTTCGTTCCAAAATCTACACCACATTTCACAACGCCAAACGTTCAATTTATTTGGAGTAAAATAAAAATGGCCACATTTTATCACCAACCGAATTGAATGTTAAAATGTGGAGCATCTTTACGATTCTATCTTTTTCCTGCAAACACAATTTTTGTCGAAGCAAATATCGCATATCCCACCAGCGCGCCCAACGTATTCATCACCACATCATCCAGCTGGCAATATCCACGCTCCGTTATAAGCTGCACCGTCTCTATACCAACACTTATGAGAAATCCCCATAACACTGTGAATTTCTCCCAGCCCGTTTTTCTCCTGAAATCTGTCTCTCTGTCCGTCGCCGAAACCGCCAGCGGATACAGTATTCCAAATGGAACGAACAGCAGTATATTTTCTATGACAAATGCATGCGCCTGTGGTGTCTCACCCCAG
Organism: uncultured Coprococcus sp.; assembly: GCA_934270935.1. Lineage (GTDB taxonomy): Bacteria > Bacillota > Clostridia > Lachnospirales > Lachnospiraceae > Coprococcus. The sequence continues at coordinate 4,167 of CAKQQK010000039.1, forward strand.
GTTCCGAACAACGTCATGTCTATCCCCTGCCTGGACCCCGGTTCTCTCGACAGAAAAACCGTCACAAACATAACTGCAAGATACACTCCGAGCAGAAACCACACCATAGAATTCCATATGTGAGTCCCCGCCGAGGTCGCAGCTGGAACATCATTATCATCTATTTCACTGCTGCCATCCGGCAAATGAATATCCAAATGTCTTTTTCTCCCGGCATTCCACACGCACACGAGATATATAGCAACCGCAAGGATTCCGCACAGAATTCCTATGGGCAGGTATCCCACCACTTCCATAACATCTTTAACTATATAATCAAACATATTTTCCCCTCATCGACTTATTATCCTATGCATCATAACATATTTCTCTGTAATTAAACATACGGAAATAGAATGCATTACCGATAATTTCACGAGGACGGAGGGGTCAGGCACCTCCGTACCCCAAGTGGTGATTTTGGGCATATTTCCGTAGGATTTCTCAAAAGGGGTCAGGCACCTCCGTCCCCTCCGTCCCCATTTACGTCATTGGAAAATATATTTTCATTGTTTGAATAAGACGTGTCTGCTATAATTTTGTTTAGTGCACAAATATCTCGATATTGTGTACTTATTATTTGATAAGAGAGGACTCGTTATTTGAAATCCGCAAAAAAATCTAACACTAAACCAGTGATCAAAATTCTTAAGATAGTAGGTGTCGATCTTGGAATCATCATTTTTATAGCAGCTATCTTTGTAGGTATACTCACCATAACCGAATACAAGCCTCAAGAATCTGAGGATCTGGCGGTAACTTACAACGACCAGCCAGCTACTCAGGAGAATTCATTTTCCACTGATACAAACAAGCTCTCCCAGCAGAAGGAATTATCAATCGGCGATAATATTTCCGTTGTTACGTGGAACATTGGCTACGGTTCTCTCGGAGCAAATGCTGACTTTTTCATGGATGGTGGTGATAGTGTGTACACATCCACCAAACAACAGGTGCTGACCAACATGTCTGCCATCACAAAAGAATTGAATCGGTTATCACCTGATATTATCCTGCTTCAGGAAGTCGATGAGAAATCCTCCCGAAGTCACAAAATAAATGAAAAATCCATAATTAAAGATGAACTGATATCATACAACAGTTCCTACGCTTACAACTACAAAACGCTCATGGTGCCCTACCCAATTCCGCCCATCGGGCAGGTCGCATCTGGTATAATGACTCTCAGTGCTTATCCGGTATCAAACGCTTGCAGAATCAAACTTCCTTGCCCTTTTGCTTATCCTATCAGGCTGTGCAATCTGAAACGATGTCTGATTGTATCTAGAATTCCTATTGATGGTACGGATAAAGAGCTTGTCATTGTAAATCTACACCTTGAAGCCTATGATTCCGGAGAGGGCAAGGTTGCCCAGACGAAGATGCTTGCAGACATACTGCAAACCGAAACCGATAAAGGCAATTACGTGATAGCCGGGGGCGACTTCAACCAGACATTTTCAAATACCGACATATCAGCCTATCCCCAGCAATCCGATGAACTGTGGACTCCTGAACTCATAGATATTTCTGAATTTGGAAATGATTTTACATGTATAACTGATTCGTCAGTTCCTACATGCCGTTCTCTGGACAAATCTTATGATGGCGAGGATGACAAATTTCAGTTTTATGTAATTGACGGTTTTATTGTTTCATCAAATATTTCTATCAAGTCTATTGAAACAGTTAATCTGGATTTTCAAAACTCAGATCACAATCCAATAAAACTTGAGGTAACTATTAATTAACTTAACTACGCACAAATGCCGCTCCCTTTTTATCGGGAACGGCATTTTTATTTATGTATTACATGCCCATGCCACCGCCATCGTTGGATGGACTACTGTCGCCTGAACCTCCACCATCGTTGGACGAGCCACTATTGCTCTGACCACCGCCATCATTGTATAAGCCACTATCACTTTGACCTCCGCCAGCTTCTCCCTGATCTCCGTCTTCTCCTTGACCGTCTTCGTTCGGCATTCCGTCTGACTCTCCTAGATTCCCCCAATGGGGACAGGTACCTCCGTCCCCAACGCAGGGATTTTTGACACATTTTCGTCGTTTTCGGCAAAAGGGGTCAGGCACCTCCGTCCCCATGGTATGTTTTTTGGCGTATTTCCGTCAAATTCGTCCCGATGGGGTCAGGCACTATTGCAGAATAGGGGTCTGCACTATCCACAGCAAATGGTGCCTGACCCCATTGCCAGACCAGTTACCATAAACAAGCGGCGTTCCAGTTGAATTCAACCGAAACGCCGCCTGCTTATGGTAATATCTATCCGAATATGTAAATTGTTTGGTTATGCGTTGGCCTGCGCCTTAAGCTCTTCAAGCATCTGCGGAAGCTTAGTGTCCATCTCCTCATTCTTGAACTGGCACGTGCCGACCTTCTTGTGTCCGCCTCCGCCATACTTGAGCATCAGGCTTCCCACATCCATTGTAGCTGTACGGTTAAGGATGCTGTATCCACATGCAGCAGAACATCCCTGTCCGCCACGGCCGCTAACTATCCAAGCAGATACATTCTGCTCAGGATACATACTGTAGATCATAAAACGATTGCCCGTATATATAGGATCAACACCGCGGAGATCACTGATTATCAGGTTACCGTCAACTACTGTGTGTGCCTTAACCATCTCCTTAAACTTCTCCGTCTGCTCATTGTATAGCACGATCCTCTCCTGAATATCCGGCATGGCAAGTATCTCATCCGTAGTCATGGTTCGACACGCATCAATAAGCTTTTCCATCAGCTGATAGTTAGATATGGTAAAATTTCTGAATCTTCCAAGTCCCGTTCTTGGATCCATGAGGAAACCTATGAGAATCCATCCTTTCGGATTCTGAACCTCATCTATAGTAAGATTTCCCGAATCAACCTTATCAACAGCCTCCATCATATCGTCAAACTGAGGGAATCGCTCCCTTCCGCCGTAATATTCATAGATAATTCTCGCACAGGATGGAGTTATACGACTCTCTCCTTTATATTTGCCCTCAAGGGCCAGTCTCTCGTGCTCGCTTGAATGGTGATCAAACCAAAGACCACAGCCCTCGACAAATGGTACATTTGCAAGGCAGTCATCCTCATTAACCTCAATCAACCCATCCTGAAGATCCTTTGGATGCGCAAATTTCCAATGGTCTATTATTCCAGCCTCCTTCAGAAGTGCTCCGCATGCAAGTCCATCAAAATCCGATCTTGTAACCAACCTCATAATACATTCCTCCCTGAAGTTTTTCCCATTTACAACATATACATAATTATATAAAAACACAATTTGTTATTCAAGATATTCTTTTTTACCGTAAAGAATGACAATATACTTGCACAACATTTATTATGTTTTAACAATTTACATATTTTTATGTTTACCAAGCACAAATCATATATTATACTTTTATTATGAAAGAGAAAAAAACACTAAAATACCTCGAAGAACCAGAGCGTTCTGTATATATTGCAGAAATCATCACTTTAGCTGCCATAGCTGTACTTTCAATTATATTAACACTTATCAGAGACAATTTTTGCATATTTGAAGATATCCTTACTTGCAAATTTAGACAGGTAACCGGAATTCCATGTCCAAGTTGCGGAGGAACAAGAGCCGTACTCCAGTTATTACATGGTCATATACTTGCAAGTCTGTATTATCACGCAACTGCAACCTACATATCAATTCTGTGTATAGTATTTTTTATTTCTCAGACAATGAGACAGCTTTCGAGGGGGAAATTAGCCGCAGTAAAATGGCACAGTTGGTATTGGAAAATCGGCGTCATCATATACATTTGCCAGTACATTATGAAACTTGCCATCCCAAGCTACACAATCTAATATCTTAAAAGAAAGGAAAATTATGGATAACTCAACAAACAACAACTCATATGGACAGAATGATTACGATCAGAACCCATACAGCCAGAATCAGTACAGCCAGAATCAGTACAGCCAGGATCAGTACAGCCCAAATCAATACTCACAAAATTCATACAACAATCAGTACTACAATCCATATCCTTCCGGATACAACGGACAGGGTTATGGAAAACCTCCTGTTGACCCAGGTCAAGGCAAAGGTATCGCATCCATGGTTCTCGGAATATGCAGTATCCTGTTCTGTGGTGCATATGGGATAGTTGGTCTTACATGTGGAATCATCGGTCTTATCCTGACGAAACAGTCGACCGAACTAAGCGGTGGCGTTCCAAACGGTTTTGCCAAAGCTGGCAAAGTATGTGGAATCATCGGAACAATTCTATCTGGACTCATGATATTATACATAATATTTGTTGTCTGTATAGTTGCCGGAACATACTCCAGCTTTTATTCATTCTAAACAGCCAAAGGGCTGAAGATCTACAAATCTTCAGCCCTTTGCTTTACCCTAATATGCATACTTTCTTTTAATATAGAATAACATTCAAACTACTCAATCGGAATCCATCCTCTTCCCATTGCGCGCTCTATATTACTCTCCGGAGTCAAATTGATAGCACCGTCCTGATTCTTGTATCCAGAGTAAATTCTCGAACACAGACGTTCATTGGAATCAAAACAAACCTGAATAATTATCCAATCCCAGCCTTCACTATTACCTTTTGCATATGTTCTTCCATTTGAAATATTAACACCTTCGCCCTTGAGGAATTCATCAAGCTCCTGGCAATAATCCCAATCATTGTTAGATACTTTGCCATTTATCTCAATACCTCTGTCTGCTCCACACCATACTCCGGAAAAATTCTTGCCGTGATATGGCACCGGTGCATTGTCTCTTGTCCCGTTGCACAACATAACCCACGCACCATAGCCAGTTCGTTTCGTTCCCGCTGGAATTTCTATTGTACCTTCAGAAAATCCATATATAAGCACATCCTCTATCGCCTTTGCATTCTTTATGTCCTTCGCTCTCTTACTCTTTTCGATGTACTTGATCAACGCCGGTGCGAGTGCCCCCGCCAAAATTGCCATGATTGCGACAACAATTATCAATTCCACCAGCGAAAAACCATTGGAATCACATAAAATGCGTCTTTTACTTTTCATTATAGATCCCCTCTCATTTCTTACAATTTCCAAATATGTACAAGTACGATTCTGTCAAATCAATACACACCGTTATTGTAATGCTGCCATCAATCATTGTCAATAATACCACGACTTACAATAAAGAAAATTTTAACTATATCTTTGCAAGGCAGTTCCTATATCCATTTCCAGGTAACCTTACCGTTTTCAATCATCAGCTGAGCTGTGCTATCCACAGGGCTTTCTCCAGGAAAATATTTGGCCCGATCCTCACCATAATACTCTTCTCTCTGCAGACAGGCATCGTATACCAGCCAGCTGTTTGTCGCATCGTCCCACAATTCCGTCCAACTGTGATCTGTAAGCCCATCACCATAATATGCCGGCATCTGCCCACATATGACTCTTGCATCATGACCGAGAACTGTGGCTACACAGGCAAATGCTGCCGCATATTTATAACAATTTGCAACCTCATTGGTCATTGCATAAACCGCAAACTCGGAAAACTGTGCCGCACGATCCACGGTGGCATAATCCCTCTCATATTCATAACTCCTTATCTTGTCAAAACAAGTATGAAGCTTCTCCTCATCACTCATTGAAGAATCCGTATTCTCCATGACCAGATCAACTGCCATCTGGATCTCCTCGGATGTCGTCTTGCAGCCAGTTGAATCGACAAAATAATATCCGTTCTTATCGTCCCCTGCAATCTGGCTTCTGATCAGATTACCATCCGTATCAAAGCAATATGTATTTTTATCTATCTCATATGTAGGTTCAGTGGCAACAACCCATTTTCCCTCATCAGCACTGTACTGATAGAGATGTCCTGCCTTTGAATCATACTTTGTTACCGCATGTCCGTCGGAACCCACCTCCACCTTGAGGGTATCTGACATATCGTACCAGCCTGCGTTTAACACCTTATTTCCTGATCTGTAATAATAATATGCCTGCCCATCGGCACTGGCATAGATTCCGTCTGCATCCTCCGGTATAGCCGCTACAGCCTGTTGTGTGGTGCCTGAAACCTCAGTCGTCTCCCCCTTAACCACACTCTTGTCCTCATTTGTGGCTGCCAGCTTTATAATGACAATAGCTGCTGCCACTGCCAGTATCAGGGATAATGCTATGATTAGTTTTGCAGATCTTTTTTTCATGGTGTGTCGCCTTTCTGGATATTAATATTTCTTAACATTATGTAATAATAACATTATGTGTCAGGGAATTCAAGGGAAAAGCCGGTCCCTGTGATCAGCATTTCGCCGACCGGCCTTTCCTTATTTCTTACGATTTAGATATTTATCCAAAACAGAGAAAATTTTCAATGCATAATTAACGATGATAGTTATATATCACCTGTGCTATGGTAGTACCTGTATTGTTTTATCTGATTACTGATTATCACTTGAATTAGCATTGAACAAATGCGGAAAAATTTCTAATAAAAAAGAAATCGGGAGCATCGACAACTGATGTTGTATGCTCCCTTTAAGAATTCAATTCCATGTTTGCAGGCTATTCTTTATTTCAGATACTTTCTGATATTACTGCTATTTAATGTATGCATCTTTTTTGAAACATTATATTTGTTGATATGTGACTTTACTCTTCTGAACTCTTTTATACTTATGTTCTTCGATCGATTGCCAACAATTGATTTACAGGTCTGGCTTATCTTTCCATTTTTATATCTTATATTCCTATCCATATCATAGTATGTAGTTGTTTTCCTATATTCATAATGCTTCGTAATCCTGCCATGTTTATCAAACTTATATAACGTCAATGTTTTATAGTACTCTGCTCCAGCTCCAGTATAATCATCCTCAACTGTATATATTCCCTGTGAGGACACTCCGTACAGACTTCCTTTAACCGGAATCACTCTATACTTACCATCAACATGCATATAAATTTCCGAATATGACATACTTCTGAGTCCTAATAATCCCGTTACAATGACGTCTTTGTGTCCATCTCCATTAATGTCATAGACGTAGAACTTCGGCCCAAACATTATTCCCTGTCTTTTGCTATTATAATATGTGCCATACTCCGATTTTTTAATTCCGCTGATCATCCATCTGGTATAAACCTTCTTTTCTGACTGCGTCAGCTTCGCTGTGGCTGCTTCACTCTGAGTTACAGATGTAAACAGCAATATGCAGGTCATGAATAACACACCTATCATCTTTCTTATTTTTTTCATTCTTTTTGTCCCCTTTCTGTTGTCCTTACTTATCTTTAGGCTATTATGCTTTATATTATACCACGCTGTTATGTTATCTGTCACATTTTAAATATAACAACCTATAATTCTAATTATTTCAATAATTTTTCAGTTGTCATTCTAATTTTCCACATTCACTTTTAATATTTTACTTCTTTTTATGTTTGTGCAACCAAGTGAAAAAATATTAAACAACTCAAAAAAGAGACTCAAAATTTGAGTTCCTTTTTTAATTACTGCTGCTGTTTTCGGTTTTCCATATATTTTTGTCTAAGAATCAAAAGACCCAACGTGGTCCGCATCGTTGAGAGGCGTGTTGGGTTCTGTTGATATTAGTATATACTATATTGCTCTAAAAACAATGCTTTTTTAGTATTTATTTTTTCAAATGGTTCCCCTTACATCTTATAATTCTCTCCTATAATTTCCTATACCTCTAATAAATCACTCCAATCATCATCATCAAATATTACTGGTAAAGCAGGTGAATAACTATTCACTTGCTGGTCAGTCGCTTGTAAATCTGTTTTAGCGCCTACCATAGTTTTTTTATAAAAACTAAACTCAGCTTTAAACAGCTTTTCATAAAAACCCTTATTATCAGGTATGTTTAATTTATCAGGAAATGTTTCTCTCTTTTCTTTAAATCTCAATGCTATCTGATACAACATCAACCAGCAATTTGACTTATTCCAACATTCATCGGCTAACTGATCATCAAATAATTCGCATTGTTCTTCTAAGAGAATAATGATTGCCAGTTCATTTTTTGTCTCCAGAAACTGTATTACATCTTCCCTGCCAAATTCATATCCCATATTGACAAGAACATATACAAGCCATACAACCCCAAGATTGTTTCCATTTTTAATATTGTATTTCAACTGCTTATACAAAATATCATTAATACCCTCTGCAGACTCCACCTGTCCTTTGCTAAATTCATCTAACAATATCTTACAGGCAAGCGACATATTTTTCTCATCATTGCATATTACATTTATCAAATAATCTACATATAATCTTTGGTTACTTACAACATACTTATTTGAATATGATTTAAGCAGATATCTGACAGCACCCTTCTCGCCATTTTTCTCCATATCTAAGAAGCAATTAAACAATTCTATTATCTCTGGTGCTTCCATTTTGCCATTTTTATATTGAACCTTCTCAATCACTTTCTCGTAATTGCTAAATATGTAAAATGGATATTCTTCATAAAATGTCTTTTCAGTGTTAATTCTAAAATAATACCTGTCAAATACAGAAGTAACCAGATGCAAAATATCATCTTTTTGCTCACCTTGTCCCACAGCAATCTCATAATCATCGGCATATCTGGTAAATATTAAATTATGTTCTCTAAGTTCCTCATCAACTACAGCCAATAACGACTCTGCAAGAATTCTAGATATATATGGTCCTACTAGTAATCCATTTGTTCTTGCGCCATTCAAGCATCTAACCATTTTATCTAACTCATTGAATGATGTATAATTACTACTGCTATCACGTCTTACAAAAGCATCTTTAACGCCATCTATACCCAATTTTATACACCCCAATATATGTGTATAAATATTTCTGTAAAACTCAGAAATATCTATATGTAATATACCAGCAGCACCTCTCGTCTTCTGAATTTTATAGATCATATTATTGACATAAACAGATCTCTCTTTTTCATACTCATTACTTTCCCTACTATCATCTAATGTCAATATAAATCCAGCATCTCCATATGTGGAATCAAAATCTATCAGTTCTCCACTATCATTAATAAATCTTGAAAATGAATTCTCATCCTTCTGAGAACGTTCAATACATGCCCTGAGAATTAAATCCTTCTTATCATTCAAAAAATTCACAAGAGCAACATACGCTCCAAACTCTGGTATACTTATCATTCTCTTATCACCCGTTTTATTAAAACGGCTCATATAGTATGAATAAGGTTCCACACGATCTTTATATGATGCTTTTTGCTCACCTTGACCACCTTGACAATACACATCAATATTAGGTGCTTCTACATTAAAATTATCCGGAAGGTACTCTGAAAAAATTGCTTTTTCTTTCAGCTTCTTTATTAATTCATCTTCTATTGCACCTGATGTTTCCGACATTAACCCTTCTCCTTTTCTTCTCATAGTAACTATTCAGGGATATACCTATCCATTCTCCCCCACAACATATCCCTCTCCGACAGCACCAAAGGAGCCCCGTCGCCAAGCCTGTATCCATCAGCTGAAGCATTACCAGGATATTCGCCGCATACCCCAGGCCACTCGATTCCTATCCCTGGGTCGTTCCACGCTATACCGCCCTCATCATTTGGATGCCAGAAGTCATTCACTTTATAGCAGAATTCAGCTTCGTCCGACAATACCAGGAATCCATGCGCAAATCCTTCCGGTATAAGAAACTGCCGCTTGTTCTCAGCAGACAAAATTTCGCCATACCACCTGCCATATGTCACAGATCCACGGCGAAGATCAACAACCACATCAAACACTTCTCCACGAATAGTTCGTACAAGCTTGCATTGCGGATGATTGATCTGGAAATGCAGGCCGCGAAGGACACCCTTCACCGACATAGACTGATTATCCTGTACAAATCTTACATTTATACCATGTTCTGCCAGATCCCGCTCATTATAAGTCTCAACAAAATAACCTCTGCTGTCCCCGTGCACCATAGGTGTAATCACGCACAGGCCTTCCATTCCCCCAACATTTTTCTCAACTTTTATCTGTCCCATATCCCTATATCCTCTCCTATACGGTCTCACATTTATCTAAATATACATCCTGTTGCATACCCTGTGAGAAATGATTCAAAGAATCCCGCTACCATCCAAATATACATTTTCTACCACCATCTCGGGCGCAAAAGCAGCACAAGACTTAACTGTGCAGCTCAGCCAAATACCTGCTAAGCGCATCCTTCCAATCAGGCAAAGGTTCAAATCCATTTGCAACAAGTTTGCTCTTATCAAGCATGCTATTGAACGGCCTTGCCGCTTTTGAAAGACCATACTCCTCCGTGCTCACCGGAATTACATGGGTATAGCATCCTGCCAACCTGAATATCTCACAGGCAAAATCATACCAGCTTATATAGCCGCCTTCATTTGTGGCGTGATAATATCCGTATTTGTCCGTTTCAAGCATATCGACAAGCAGCCTCGCCAGGTCAAATGTGTATGTAGGAGTGCCAATCTGATCATTCACCACTCGTATCTCATCGTGCGTCTCTCCAAGGCGGAGCATAGTCTTTACGAAATTTCCTCCATGCAAACCAAATACCCAGGCAATTCTCACTATGAAGAACTTATCAAGAATTCCTGATACCGCCTGTTCACCAGCCAGCTTAGACTTTCCGTACACATTAAGAGGATTAAAATCCTGACAGTCCGGTTCCCACGGAATATCTCCCTGTCCACCGAACACATAATCCGTGCTTATATATACCATCTTACACGACAGTTCCCTGCAGATCTCAGCTATATTCTTTGTCGCAAATGCATTTATCGAATACACTTTGTCATGCGCAGAAGCATCCTCTGCGGCATCAACTGCCGTCCATGCAGCACAGTGGACCACAGCATCTGGCTTGATTGTCAGAAGTTCTCTCCTAGTATCATCGGTACTGCATATGTCGAAAACTACATACCGAAATGAACCGCAAATGTCACTTTTACATTTATCCCGTATCGCACCACATGTCGCTGCAAACTCATCTCCAGATTTGATATCCGATCCTACAACGTCATATCCCCGGCGCACAAGCTCACATGCCACATCATATCCAAGCTGCCCGCACACACCTGTCACAAAAACTTTCTTTACTCTATCCATATCTCTCATCAATCCCAGCTCAAACTAACGATTCCCATACATTTTCTCGTAATAGCTCTGATACTCACCGCTGATGATAGTCTCCCACCACTCACGGTTCTCCAGATACCACCGAATCGTCTTCTTTATTCCGTCCTCAAACGCAGTCTCCGGCAGCCAGCCAAGCTCACTATGTATCTTGGTTGGATCAATGGCGTATCTCATGTCATGCCCCTTGCGGTCTGTCACATAAGTTATCAAGCTCTCCGGCTTGCCGAGTTCCCTGCAAATGAGTTTTACAATGTCAATATTTCTCTTCTCATTGTGTCCACCCACATTGTAGACCTCTCCCACGCGGCCTTTATGTATAATAAGATCAATCGCCTTGCAATGATCCGCAACATACAGCCAATCACGTACATTCAGGCCCTCACCATATACAGGAAGCGGCTTGTCTGCCAAAGCATTTGCAATCATGAGCGGTATCAGCTTCTCAGGAAAATGATATGGTCCATAATTGTTGGAGCATCTACTGATAGTCACCGGCAGTCCATAAGTTCTATAATACGACTGAACCAGCAGATCCGCCCCGGCCTTAGAGCTGCTGTACGGTGAACTCGTGTGAATCGGAGTTTCCTCTGTAAAGAACAGATCCGGTCTGTCAAGCGGCAGATCACCATACACCTCATCGGTGGAAACCTGGTGATATCTCTGTATCCCATATTTACGGCATGCATCCATAAGAGTTGCCGTTCCTATGATATTTGTCTGCAAAAACACCTCCGGATTCTCTATCGACCTGTCAACATGGCTCTCGGCGGCAAAATTCACCACCATATCCGGATGTTCCTCCTCAAACAACTGATATAAGCCGTCCCTATCGCAAATATCCAGCTTCACAAATCTAAAATTCTCTCTCTCCATAATCGGCTGCAAAGTAGACAGATTTCCGGCATACGTCAGCTTATCAAGGCAAATGATTCTGTACTCAGGATGTTCCTTTAACATATAAAATATAAAATTACTTCCAATAAAACCGGCACCGCCGGTAACTATAATCGTCATATCCCAATTCTCCTATTCTCACCCTAATCCGGGGACAGAGGGGGCCTGACCCCTGTCGCAAAAGTGCCCGCTCCACGGAAGGGCCTGACCCCTCCGTCGCAAAATCTTAATAAAGATGCTCCTGATATTTCCCATCAAGTACGTCCTTCAGATACTGCCCATACTGATTTTGTTTCATCGCCTCGTAAACCGCCATAACCTCATCGCGGCTTATCCATCCATTCAGGTATGCAATCTCCTCCAGGCAGCCTATCTTTCTGTGCTGGTGCTGCTCAACCGTCTTGACAAAATTGGTCGCATCAACCAGACTCTCATGAGTTCCCGTGTCAAGCCAGGTAAATCCCTGTCCAAGCAGCTCCACATTCAGCTCACCGTCATCGAGATATCGCCTGTTCAGGTCTGTGATCTCTAGCTCGCCTCGACCACTAGGAGTGAGTGATTTTGAATACTCAACCGCTCTGTTGTCATAAAAATACAACCCCGTGACACAATAATTGCTCTTAGGTTTCTCCGGTTTTTCCTCTATGGAAACTACTCTTCCGTCCTTATCAAATTCAACTATACCAAAACGCTCCGGATCGTCCACATAATATCCAAATATAGTAGCGCCCTTGCCATTTTCAGCATTTTCCACAGCAGCTTTCAATTTTTCATTAAACCCATGTCCAGAGAAAATGTTATCCCCAAGAACCATCGCCACCGTGTCATCGCCGATAAAATCCTCGCCAATGATAAACGCCTGAGCCAATCCATCCGGCGACTGCTGGACTTTATATGTCAGATTGAGTCCGAACTGATGTCCGTCCCCCAAAAGCCTCTCAAATCTAGGCGTATCCGCAGGTGTCGATATGATCAATATGTCCCTTATGCCCGCATTCATAAGAACCGACATCGGATAATAGATCATGGGCTTGTCATATATAGGCAGCAGCTGTTTACTTGTAACCTTTGTAAGCGGGTAAAGCCTTGAACCAGAGCCCCCCGCAAGGATAATTCCCTTCATGATGTGTACCTCCCGTGTGCTTTTGTAATGCACATATACATGTATCTTATCATATATGGGTGATATATAAAATGGGAAATGCAGAGGGGTGCGCTCCTTTCTTATACACTAAAGTTACTGTTTTTCGAGAGACCTTGAAAAATATTCAACCTGTTTTATATGAACTTCTTCTCTCCCAACAGCCCTAAACTCAACCTCGTCAAGAAATTTTGCAATTTCGTGTTCATCAATCGGAGCAAAACTCCATGTCTCAAGAGCACACTTTAAACAGCTAACTAAATCAGACTCGTGATTTATATAGTTATTTTTACATATAATTCAATTTTTTTATTTATTCGCAAAAAAATTGACGCACATGCATACGTCAACTTTTCCAATACACATCTATTTTATATTTTTCTACTCTATTTATCCAACATCCCTTTCACAACTCCACATTCAAGTACCATATTCTATCGCATTCATAATCTTTGCGTGCTCACTTGTATAACATATATAATCCATTACAAACTATGACTATAATATATCCTCCAGCGTTAGGGCACGCCGTATGAGCGTATGAATCAATCTCCTTTGACATGCCACTCGAAAGATAAATTTCTCCATTGTGCACTTCCATTTGCAGAAAATCTTCCCTTGCCGCCTGTACAATCTGTTCTACATAACGATTGATCTCGTCTGCATTCTTTCGGATTCCTGCAATGGCCTGTTGCCGTTCTTCCTCTTTGTCATACAAATTGGTGGCAAGTGCCTTTGTATACAGATCAATCGCAGACAATGGTGTCCGAATATCATGTGACAGAGATAATACTAATGTTTTTTTCTCCTTTTCTAGTTCCAGCTCACGTATCTTATCTGATTCCAATTTCTCACGCAACATATCCATTCCCCACAGAAAGCGTCCGAAAAACCTGCTTTTTTCTGCTTTTACCGGAACCGCCAGATTGCCCTTGGCAAGTTCTGTGGTCAGATATTCCATTGTATTAAATGGAGCAATGACTCTCTTTCCCATCATATACTGGACAACTGCAGATATCAACCACATAACCATCAACATTCCATTCATCATTATTACCGTGTGGCTGCCTGGATTCTTCCGGTAACAGAACCGATACCATGTACCATTAATGTCTTCTATCCGGTATTCTTCATTACACACTTCATCCGGATCAAATATCCGAACCGATAAAAGGCTGTTATATTTCCCCATCTCCAGGTCTTTCGCCGAAGTCCCTTCCCTCATGTCCCGGGCTGCCCGTGAGACATCCACGAGATATTCTTTCTGCGCCCGGTGGGAGTCGTACCCGGTTATGACAAAATTACATATTCCGATCAGGCATAATTCCAATAACAAAATACCTGCTGCAAATCTTCTATATCTACTCAAAACGATACCCCGTTCCCCATTCCGTAATAATATGTACCGGATGTTTTGGATCTTTCTCAATCTTGTGCCGGAGCCATTTGATATGCACCGTCAATGTCTGCATTTCCGATTCACTGTCACTTCCCCATATGGTATGAAACAGATACTCTTTCTTCAACGTCACTCCCTGATTCTCCATCAATAATTTCAGCAGTTCAAATTCCTTTGCTGTCGTCTCGACCGGCTGCCAGCTCCGCTCCGGTTCTGCCCCGATTGCAAGATAAACCGTCTGCATAACAGTATTTAATTTGATATCACCACTGATCATCTCTTCCTGTGCATACTTTCGTTTGAATATACCATTGATCTTCGCCAATAAAATATCTACATCATATGGCTTATCTATATAATCATCCGCTCCGAGATTCAGTCCCTTTAACTTATCCTCTTTCTGTGTTCTGGCACTTGCAATCAGAATATGCGCATTGGAGCTCTCACGGATTCTGGAACACACAGCAAATCCATCTATGCCCGGAAGCATCAGGTCAAGAATCACTAATTTGGCTCCATATCGTTCAAATAACTCAATCGCCTTTTCTCCCGTCTCGACAACACTGACTGTATAGTGTTCTTTCTGTAAGAAATCAAAAAGCAGCTTGCCAATCTCTTTATTATCTTCTACCACAATAATATCTAACATGTCTTCTCCTCTTATAGAACAATCTTTCCTATAAAGTTAAAAAGGTTTCAAAATATACTATCTTAATGATAGCATACTTTGAAACCACTACAAACGAAAATCTCTATCTTCCTCCCCATTGACAATTTCTCCCCCAAAGTGCTATCTTGCCATCATAAACATCAGTATTCTGAACAGCATCATGTTATTAACGCAGCAATTGTCATTCAGAATTGCAGACTAGTAATATATCAACCGTGGACTAACACCACCAGCTAAAAGAGAGGATTCTACGTATGAAGAAACTATCCACAACAAAGATGGTCGATACCATCACAACAAAGAGAAAAGACAAGAATCTCTCACAGGCACTTGCTGAAAACTTAGACTTCGAAGTCGTTGACCTATGCGAAGAAGAGAAAAAGACAGCAAATGCTGCTGCACTCGACAAAAAATACAATATAGCAGTAGCAGGAACCGGATATGTAGGACTGTCAATAGCAACCCTTCTTGCACAGCACAATCACGTGACTGCAGTTGACATCATTCCAGAAAAAGTTGAACTAATAAATAATAAGAAGTCTCCTATTCAGGATGACTACATCGAAATGTATCTTGCAGAGAAGGATCTTGACCTCACAGCAACATTAGATGGCGAAACAGCATACAAGAATGCTGATTTCGTAGTAATCGCTGCACCTACCAATTATGACAGCAAGAAAAACTCCTTCGATTGCTCAGCAGTAGAAGCCGTAATTGAGCTTGTGCTTAAGGTCAATCCAGATGCTGCTATGGTTATCAAATCAACTATTCCTGTCGGCTACACTGCATCCGTCAGAAAAAAATACAATACACATAACATAATATTCAGTCCGGAATTTCTCCGTGAGTCAAAGGCCTTGTATGACAATCTCTATCCATCACGAATTATCGTGTCATGCGATGAAGAATCCACTGACAAGGCGCATACATTCGCTGCACTACTTCAGCAGGGTGCCATAAAAGAAAATATAGATACTCTGTTCATGGGATTCACAGAGGCCGAGGCAGTAAAACTCTTCGCAAATACCTATCTTGCTCTCCGTGTGTCATATTTCAACGAGCTTGATACATATGCAGAAACAAAAGGACTTAATACTAAGGAGATCATCGATGGAGTATGTCTCGATCCTCGTATCGGCAGCCACTACAACAATCCAAGCTTCGGTTATGGCGGATACTGCCTGCCAAAAGACACCAAGCAGCTCCTGGCAAACTTCAACGACGTTCCTCAGAATATAATATCTGCAATAGTAGAATGCAACAGAACTAGAAAAGACTTTATCGCAGACCGGGTTCTTAACATGGCCGGTTACTATGATTACTATAATCGCGGCGATTTTGCCCCTGAACAGGAGAAAGAATGTGTCATAGGTGTATATCGTCTGACAATGAAGAGCAACTCAGATAACTTCCGCCAGTCATCCGTCCAAGGCGTCATAAAGAGAATCAAAGCAAAGGGTGCCAAGGTCATAATCTATGAACCAACATTAAAAAATGGAGAGACATTCTTCGGTTCAGAGGTTGTAAATGACCTTAAGAAGTTCAAGGAAAAAAGTCAGGCTATCATTGCCAATAGATATGATTCATGTCTCGATGATGTAAATGATAAAGTTTATACAAGAGATATTTTTAAGCGGGATTAATTCTATAATCTACCTCTTATGTGGTTGTGGGGGATATATAAAATGGAAAATGCAGATGGGGGGATGCACATCTGCTTTTCTTAGTTTTCACAAGTAAAAGAAAACCTAAAAAAGAGATGTCTATGCAAACGCTCGTATACTAGTTGCCGAAAAAACTTCTTCTTCAACAAAATCGTCAAAATCTTCCTTCGATATCAGTGTGTCGCTTGACCACGCATCAGCCTCAGTCTCATCCTGATCAGTTGTTCCATCCATCTGTCCAACATGCCCCAATACAATGTGTGCCAACTCATGGAAAAAGCTGAAGTCTTCTACACGCAATTCTCGTAACCTGATTATTCTCCATCAAAAGCAAACAAGCTCAGACTGTATGAATACTTTAATTATCTTCTTACAGAAATCCCGGAACACATGGATGATAAGAACAATGATTTCTGTGAGAAACTTCTACCCTGGTCAGATGAACTCCCTGCAGAATACAGAAAATAATACAGAAATAAAGCCGCTCAGACGAGCGGCTAATTATAGTGGGGTATCCACTGTAGTAAGATTTTGAACATAAAAATCTTACAGGATGTATTCCAGGTGGTAAACTTTTTCATTGACATTTACATACATTCTTAATTATACAAATTTTCAAACGAAACCCTACCATAAAATAAGGGCCTCCCATGGTTTAATATTTTATCATAGGAAGCCTTCAAATCCTATTTACAGAAAAATTTTTTACAAACTATATGGGCATCTCAGAAAACCTCATTTCCATATGTTTAACAGCTACTGAAACACTAATTTATTTTTTCTGTATGAATTCCCCCTCCATACCACTCACCCGTTGCCAACCACAGTTCAAAAAAATAAAGCCATAAACACGTCCACGGAATTAAAGTATCTGACCACAACTCCTTTACATTCCATTCATTATAAGCTGGATAATATAAGCATAAGGAACCATTGCGATAAAGATGAGGAATTGACATATTATTCCTCCATTCTCTTATATTCGGTTCAACAACAAAAACATCAACATTCGCTGAACCTATCTTGGCTAATAATCTTACCTTATATTTCATAGAACCTTCTGTTGGTTGTAAAAAAATATCAACTACAACTTTTCCCTTGTTAACAACATATGTAGCTTCAGAATATTTCTTTTTAATTTCATTGCAATTTTTTAATAGTTCCGGCAATGTATAACTGTGATGCCTTAAAAACCGTCTGAAATTACTCGCCATAAAATGTATTCTTCTTTACCGCAGCAACTGCCTTTGTTGCATTCAGCATTCCGGTTGCACCAACAGTTACCGCCCCCGCCAAACGCGCCTTATTAAGTTTTTCTGCATTCTTTTTTACTGCATCATTAGTTACACTTTCGCCAAACATTGCTTGAAGCTGTTTTACTACAGAAACATTTGTGGAACTCGTATTTAATTTATCAAGATCTTCCGTTAATGCTTCCACCATATTAACAAAGTCTATATAATTTTGCTTATTTTCTTCCCATTTTTCGGTCAATACTTCATCTATAACTGGATTTTTTACTTCAAATGGATTACCATTTGAGGCTACTATTTTTCTGTTAACATATTTGCAAAAGTCCATCATAATTGATATTTCATTAGAATAATCACTGCTAATACACCCCATTAACGTGCACAATACGATACTTCTGACAGGTTCAGCATTGTTTTTATCACAATATATATCTCTATATCGTTTAATTAGTTGAACCGCTCTTCGCAACGGCTCCAAGTGAGTAATAATTTCTTGTTCCTCGATTGGTTCAGCACTACATTGAATTTTTCGATTTTTTAATATATATTCAATTCTTGTTCTAGCTTGATTTTCAAACCACTCTGCATATCCAATAGGATTACTATGATGATACCAATCCTTCAGTTCTCGATCTGGAACAATAATTTCATTAGTTAAACGATCAATAGCTTGCCCCGGCATAATGTCAATATGGAAATCATTTGCATAACATACTCTAATACATCTACTCTTTTTTTTTATCATTTTATTATGAATGCCATCCATTGATAAAATTCTATAAACATGCTCATATAATTGCCTCGGTGTCATATTAGAATTTTGCGGCAATTCCGCCACAAAATCTAAATCATACTCATTTCCTTTAAGCGGTTTAACTGTTGTTTTTAACCTAAACGACCCTTGCGGGTACATTCTTAATTCTAATTTGTCAAATGCAGCGTCTGCCTGAATAGTGTCTGCAATAGTGTGGTATCTTTCATCTGCCAGCGCATACAAACTCGGTTGAAGTTGTAATTTAGAACATATTTCAAGAATAATATTTTCTGTATAATCAATCATCTTCTTCACTCCTCTCCTAAAATCCAAGGCGTATTATTTCCCAAATTCATTTCCACTGAATTATTATACCTTCTACGACGTATCTCATCTATTGTTACTAAACATATCTGTGTTGAATTCTGTCTAGCAGCATCTCGAATTATTTGTTTTTGACAATCAGTCAATTTTATCTCAAAAATATCCGCATATACTACTTCGTGTATCCCGAGTGGTTGTGAATACGTTACCCCCACATTGTGTGTCCAAACTTTTCGATATTTCAGCTTTCTAAACTCTTCTACTTGCAAAATTCCAGTATCTATAAGTTCTTCTTCAAATTCACGTCTTGGATCATATTCTCTATCCTTCATAGATTCAAACCAATCCCAAAATTTAAAATATTCCTTTCCTTTTATTTGTATTCGCAAGTCATCTGTCTCGTCAGTATTTCCCATTGATATATCAGCAACTGCTCGTATTTGATCTAAAAAGCTCCTTCCCTCGTCATAAACCTTATACACACCACCAATAGGTTGGAATTGACCATTCATCCTATTCCCACGCACTAATAAATACTTTCCATCTACCTCAATTCTAAAAAGATACGAAAAAGACAATCTTATGTTCATTTCTCTATATCTAATCTGTGTATCAATCCACGTTTTAAGGCCTTGATCGTGTGTATCTACAAATTCATAAATTGAAGAAACCATTATTCCAAAAACGCCTGAAGCAATTGCTGAAACCATCTGAAATCCCACAGATTCTAGAGATGTAGTTAAAGCCGTAACCAATAAACTGATAGCTCCAACCAAAACTATTTTGAAAATTTTCCTCATTCCGCTCCCTTTCTCTAAACATCCTTAGCAACGGCATCTTCATGAACAACTCTCTTATTCTTCACAGGATTATAGCTATCAGATGGTAGCTATAATCCCACTAAAATCTTATATCACATCATCTTTCATACTTATATTTTACATATCTGTTTATGAAAGAATTTAATCCATATCCCTGCTCAGCAAGCACTTTCATATTCTCTACATTTTCAACGCCTGCACTTTTATATGAATACCTATAAACTCTTGGTGTTC
>CAKQQK010000040.1:0-24440 GCA_934270935.1 uncultured Coprococcus sp.
AAAAAAGACGGTGATATCAAAACAATACCACCGTCTTCTAAAATCTAAACTATTTGTTTTTTGAACCAAATGACAGTTTATTCTCTGTACCTGCAATAAGTCTTTTGATATTTGGCAGATGCCTTACCACAGCCATACCTGCAATCACAGCTGCTAATACAATTCCCTCTATCATCTTGCTGTTCGAAGTAAAATTGTAATCCCCATGAATTGCAAACACTGTATACAATACAAAGAAACCAATCATGATTGTAAGCGAGCCAACTGAGACATATCTTGTAATCACAACACTTATGATAAATGCCGCAAGCAATATCACAACAAGTCTCCAATCCCACAGACCAACTATCATTCCACCGCTGGCAGCAATTCCCTTGCCACCCTTAAACTGCATGTAAAACGGAAAATTATGTCCAAGCACAACACCAAGTCCTGTGTAAAGAACAAACATATATGCATTTCCTATGCCAAGCTGCCCTAGTATCACATGTGTAAGTGAACATGCTACGATGCCTTTCAAAAAATCACCAAGAAAAACTATCAATCCAGCCTTTTTCCCGAGCACCCTGAGTGCATTCGTTGTCCCGGCGTTGCCACTGCCGTACTTTCTGATATCAACACCCTTAAGTCTTCCATATATATATGCGGTCTGTATCAGCCCAACTCCATAACCTCCTACAAGGCATATTACTCTTATCGCTATCTCCATGACTATTTCTCTTTCCTCTCTCTGATTATGAATTTTAAAGGCGTTCCCCTGAATCCAAATGACTCTCTTATCCTGTTCTCAATATATCTTGTATATGAGAAGTGCATAAGCTCCTTGTCGTTTACAAATATAACAAATGTAGGCGGTTTTACAGCAACCTGTGTTATATAGTAAAGTTTCAGTCTCTTGCCCTTATCTGAAGGAGGCTGCTGCATCGCAACAGCTTCACTCATAATCTCATTAAGTACACCAGTAGCTATTCGGAGTGAGTGATTCTCTATGACAGCATCTATAGTCTCAAACAGTTTAGGGAGTCGCTGTCCTGTCTGTGCAGATATAAAAATGAGCTCTGCATACGGCATATATGACAGCTTATTTCTTATTTCTTCTGTAAATTTATATATGGTCTTGTCATTTTTTTCTATGGCATCCCATTTATTTACAGCTATTATCATACCCTTTCCGCGCTCATGTGCTATCCCGGCAATCTTGGCATCCTGATCTGTTATACCCTCTGTGGCATCTATAACAAGAACAGCCACATTACATCTCTCAACTGCTGACACCGTCCTTATGATACTATATCTCTCAATATCCTCTTTGATCTTGCTCTTTCGTCTAAGTCCTGCAGTATCTATGAATACATATTCCCTGCCATTTCTGACAATCTCAGTATCGACAGCATCTCTGGTAGTTCCAGCTATATCAGACACTATAACTCTATCCTCACCAAGGAGTTTATTTATAATAGAAGATTTGCCAACATTAGGTTTTCCAATGATTGCAATCCTCGGTCTCTCATCCTCTACCTCTTCCCTCGCCGACTCATCAAAATGTGAGACCACTTCGTCGAGCATATCTCCTATTCCAAGTCTTGACGATCCCGATATCGGATGCGGATCTCCAAGGCCAAGATTGTAAAACTCATACACATCCGGCATAAATTTCTCAAAGCTGTCAACCTTGTTTACAACCAGAACTATAGGCTTCTTTGATCTTCTGAGCATGTCAGCAACCTTTGAATCATCATCAACCATTCCCTGTCTGACATCTGTCATGAAAATAATGACATCAGCTGTCTCTATGGCTATCTCAGCCTGCTCCCTCATGCTCTTAAGTATGATATTATCAGACTCCGGTTCAATACCTCCGGTATCTATAAGCGTAAAATTGTAATCCAGCCAGTTAATATCAGCATATATCCTGTCTCTGGTAACTCCCGGTGTATCCTGTACTATGGATATCTTCTCCCCGGCAAGCACATTGAACAGAGTAGATTTACCTACGTTAGGTCTTCCAACTATGGCTACAATAGGTTTACTCATTCCTGTTTCCTCCGTTTATTTATTTACACATCATCGCCAATAAGTGCATGTATAAGATCAGCACCACTTGATTCTACAATACAAACTTTGACTTGTAAAGCATCTGTAAACTCATCAAGGGTTAGATCATCAAGGAATTTCGGCTCATCCGCCATAAGCGTGTTAGATGGAAGTACAAGCCGTTCTCCAAGCGGTTTATCTTTAAGCTGTTTTATTATATCTCCACCTGTCAGAAGTCCGGTCACAGTGATCCTGTGGCCAAAGAAATCGTTTATAATCTTATACAGATGGATCTTCACATTCGGAAATTTTTCATTGATCCGGTCGACAAGGCGCTTTATTGAATTGTATACAAGCACCCCTGTAACAACAGAGACCTCTAATTCTCTGTCATCTCCCTCTATCTCGTCAAAAGCCTCATCGAATTCGTCAGACAGGAGTCTCACCATGCCGACACCGTTCTCAAGCTGTATGAAGCCGTCATATCTTTCAGCCTCAGGGAACTCTCTTCCGGCATTTATATACCACTCATCACTGGCCTGTACGAAATGTATACCGTGCTTCTCGTAGCATTCCTTCTGGAACCCCTCTATGATATCTATAACCTCACCGGCATCCTCAGCGGTAAACGGCTCCAGATGGAACAGACCATCTCTATAATCAGACAAGCCAACCGGCACCACAGACATGCTCTCCATAACCGGCACAAACTCCATAAGATCTGAGATTGTTCGCCTGAGCTCATCGCCATCATTTATACCTTTACACAAAACCACCTGGCCGTTCATAGGAATTCCCGCATTATAAAATTTCCTTATGCGTTCAAGAATCGTTCCCGCAAATCTGTTATTCAGCATACTACAGCGAAGTTCCGGATTTGTCGTGTGGACAGATATATTTATAGGGGCAAGATGATAATTGATTATGCGGTCTATATCAGCGTCTTTCATATTGGTAAGCGTTATATAATTGCCCTGAAGAAATGACAATCTGGAATCATCATCCTTAAAATATATCGTATCTCTCATCCCTTTTGGGTTCTGATCAATAAAACAAAATATGCACTTATTATAACAGGATTTATAGTTGTCCATGAGGGAATTCTCGAAGACTATACCCAGATCCTCATCATATTCCTTGTCGATCTCAAGAAGCCATTCTTCACCATCAGGCTTTCTGACAAGGAGTTCTATATATTCATCGTTTATAAGATATTGGTAGTCAAATATATCCTCTATGGGATGATCGTTTACCGCAAGAATATTATCTCCCGGTTCGATCTCAAGCTCTTCAGCTATACTGCCATCCAATACACTTTTAACTATGTGTTCCATACCAACCTCATATTCATTTCATGTTTACAGGAAATCCCATCAGAGCATGATGACTGCGCCAAGATTGCCTCTGTGTCCATGGCTAGCTCTGTGTGAGAATAATACGTCGCTGTTGCAGCACGTACATATATTTGTCACATCAATTTTTTCAGGCAGAACCCCGGAATCAACTAAATTGTAATAATTTGCCCTGTGCAGATCAAGAAGATACTTGCCATCGCCCTTATCATACACGATTTCAGCCACCTGAGCCTTCGTATAAGCATCCATAAACTGCTTTGCCACATCCTCACTTACCTCGTAGCAATCTTTGCATATAGACGGTCCTACTGCGCATATAAGATCAGATGCCTCTGTACCATACTCCTCCTTAAGACGTGAGAGCATACATCTGCTGATCTTTGCCACAGTTCCCTTCCAACCAGAGTGATTCATAGCGACAACTTTTTTTACCGGATCATAGAAGAACACTGGTACGCAATCAGCATAGAACGTCATAAGAGGGATCCCCGGAACATTTGTCATAAGACCATCAATTTCCCTGATATCAGTATCTCTTGTGATTCCTTTACCGGCATCTTTCTCGGTTACTTTATATATATCCGTCTTATGCACCTGATCTGAGAACACAAGCTTTCTGTAATCATATCCCACAGCATCCGCAAATCTTCTGTGATTTTCCATGACAGCATCCGGATCATCTCCTCTGTGAAAGCTGAGATTCATTGATCCCAGACAACCTTTACTGACACCGCCTATCCTCGTTGAAAATCCATGAACTACACCAGCTCTGTCTAATTTGTCAAATGTAATATATATAACCCCATTCTTATTATGCAGATGGGTCGAATTTCCCTGTCTGATATATTTTATCTCATTCATAAAGCAACTGCTCCAAACTATTTTTCCATTAAAAATATAATACCAATACTGACAACTATATCAATTATACCACGAGTACTCAAATGCGTTTTCTATGTGATGTATATTATCTTCCATAACTGTTATCACATCAAATCTCACCCCGACATCAACTCCATATCCCATATGTTTCAGAAAATGTAAAGCCACGCGGGATATCTGTCTCTGTTTATTTGCACCCACCGCTTCCTCCGGTGTGCCTTTTCTAAAATTTGAGCGGTACTTCACCTCTACAAACACAATGTAACCATCTTTTTCTGCCACTATATCTATCTCACCAGCCGATATTCTGTAGTTTCTGGCAAGTATTACATATCCTTTTCCAACAAGATAATCAGCGGCAACATTTTCATAAGCTGAGCCTATGCTTCTGCTATTGTACATATGTTCCTTTCTACACGCAAAACACAACCCACAACAAATTCATATATACAAGTTCTATACAAAATTCCCAATAAAACTTCTTCTGTGTATAGCACATGGCCCCATGTTTTTGAGCGCAGCTATATGCTCCGCGGTTCCATATCCCATATTCCTTGCAAAACCATACCCGGGATAAACACTGTCATACTCCACCATAAGTCTGTCTCGTGTGACTTTTGCTATGATGCTGGCAGCTGCGATAGACGCAGAAAGAGTGTCACCTTTTATTATTCCCTTCTGAGTTATATCCACATCAGGAATATTTACCGCATCGTTCAGCAGGATATCAGGCTTGACGGAAAGCTCAGATATAGCCTGTCTCATAGCTTCATAGTCAGCGTTCAAAATGTTAATATCATCTATCACATCCTGATCTGCCATGCCGACTCCAACAGATACTGCCTTCATCATTATCTCTTCATACAATGCCTCTCTCTTTTTTTCCGAAAGCTGCTTCGAATCATTGAGATAGAGAATGTCACAGTTTTTGGGAAGTATTACAGCAGCAGCAACAACCGGTCCAGCCAGGGGACCACGACCGACTTCGTCTATTCCGCAAATATACTGCTTGTCTGCAAATTCTCTCTCAAATTGAAACATCTTATAAGATCTTTCAAGTTCGGCATGATATGTATCAAGCTTCTTTTCTGCCGATCTAACTATTTTTTTTACTCCATCTCTTTCATCTGATGCATATTTTTCTATAATTTCTTCATAATCCCGAATGTCAGTCTCTGCAAAAATTCGTTTTATATCAACTATACTTGCCATAGCTCCTCCACAAAACAAGGGCTGTTGCCATCGCTCGGCAGCGGCCCCCGTTAATACAGGCTACTCAATCTTACCAAATCCTCCGGTAAATCTGAAAACAGCCCTTCCTATTATATCCTTCTTATGTATGTTGCCGACATCAGCCACACGGCTGTCACGGCTGTTGTTTCTATTGTCTCCAAGAACAAAATATTCATCTTCACCAAGTGTGACTTCCTCAGAAGCAACACCACGCTTATCCTCGGCTATAGTCTCCCTGCCGTATACATCACCTTGAAGTTCCTCATCATTTATATAAATAACTCCATCCTCATCTATATATACAGTCTCTCCAGGAAGTCCTATAACTCTCTTAATATAGAAAGTCTCGTCATCATCACCATAAGGGAATACAACAACATCAAATCTCTTAGGAGATCCAAACTCATATTCCAGCTTGTCTATCCATAGGGTATCACCGCTGTGAAGAGTGTTGCTCATGGACTCACCACTCACCTCAGTCCTTTGTCCAACATATGTGAGAACCGCCCAACATATACCTATAACTATAAGTATATATACACATAATGATACGAGATCTTTGACAATATTGATCTCCTTCTCCGCCTTAGCAGCTTTCTTCGCCTGCTTCTTCTCTTCCTTAAGCTTTTTCTTTATAGCCTTTTCATCTAATTCTTCATCCGAGGATGACTCAGCCTCTAGATGTGTATCGGGATCAACCGGCTTGATATCAGAATCTCCAGCTCCTGCCTGATCTTTTTTCTCTTTCTTAACATCTACAGCAACAGGTTTACCACCGTTTTCGGCAACAGCCCTGTCCCATGACCATGCTGTGTCAGGCTTCTTAACATCCGAACTTTCTTCTTTATCGCCAGACTCACCCACAACATCTGAGTTCTCGGCATCTGATCCTTTCTTTTTGGCAAGCTTTTTCTGTTCTCTCTCTATCGCTTTCTGACGCTTTTTCTCATATTTTACTATCTCTTTATCCCTTGCCTTTTTGGCAGGGTCATCATCAAATATTTCATTCAGAGCATCAGCTACATTCTTGTTTTCTTCGCTCATGTAATCTCCTTTAAGGTGTCTCCAGAGTGATCTTTCCAAGCTTGCCTGACCTGAAATCATCCAGGATCAAAGCAGCTGTCTTATCGTAATCCAGTTCGCCACCTTTTTTAATACACTGTCTCTTTTCTGCTATCTCAGTCAAAACCTTAACCGGATCATCAGTACCTTCAATATTATACCTTTGAGCTAATGTATTACAATAGTTACAATGTAAAAATTTAATTAATTCAATTGAAATATCTGTAATATTCAATATCTCATCATTTATAGAACCGATGAAAGCAAGCCTAAGTCCAACTGCCTCATCATCAAACTTTGGCCACAGGATTCCCGGAGTATCAAGAAGCTCTATATTCTTTCCAAGTCTTATCCACTGTTTTCCCTTGGTAACTCCCGGCTTATTGCCAACCTTGGTACATGCCTTTCTGGCATAGGAATTGATAAACGTTGATTTACCCACATTCGGGATACCGACTATCATAGCTCTTATCGGTCTGTTTATAATTCCTCTCTTCCTGTCTCTCTCTATCTTCTCTCGGCATGCTTCCTGGACTATCTTATCTATTCCTTTCATCCCCATGCCATCCCTGGCATTTATACGTGCAACCGCAAAACCCTTTTCTTTATAATAATTCTCCCACTTTGCCGTGACAGAATCATCTGCCAGATCAGTTTTATTAAGCAATATCAGTCTGTACTTGTTTCTGGCTAACTCATCAATATCAGGATTTTTACTGCTAAATGGAATTCGGGCATCGACAAGCTCGATCACGACATCGATCAGTTTTATATCCTCCTGCATCATACGTCTGGCCTTTGTCATATGGCCAGGATACCATTGTATATTCATAAAAGCTCCTTTATTTAACCTTTATTCTTCCGAGTATCTCACTCTTCTTTATATTCCCAACACTCGGATATCTTGAATCCTGACTGTCGTCCGGATTATCGCCAAGAACAAAGTACTCGTTCTCACCAAGTGTTATCCCTGACTCTGCAAGTCCAGCCGTTCTGATCTCGGACTCAACAGGGCGATCAGACAAGGGATTGCCATTGATATACACCTGTCCATTCTGGATGAGTACAGTCTCTCCCGGAAGTCCTATAACTCTTTTTATAGAATAGTATTCAGTTTGATTATCTACAGTTCTATAAGCCACCACGTCATATCTATCCGGAGATCCAGCCAGGTAGACAACCTGATTTACTGTATAATCCTGTCCATCTTTTAACGTAGGATCCATAGAAGGTCCCACCATATATACTTTTTGAAATCCAAATGCTACAAAACCATATCCAAGTATGGCTGCTGTCAGAACGACAATACTCCATGCAAATATGCTTTTTACTGTCTTTTTTAATGATCTCTGTTGTCTTCTCTGGCGACGACGTTCTCTTCTAATTCTGCGGATTCTGTCATATCTTTCACTCATATAATTTCCTCACAGCTCAAAATAAGGGATTATCTCAAAAATGGCTGGAGTATGAATACTCCAGCCATCATGGTTTCTACATCACAAGCTAAATTATTTAACAAGCTCTTTAACCTTTGCTGCCTTACCAACTCTTGAACGTAAGTAGTAGATCTTAGCTCTTCTGACTTTACCTTTTCTTACTACTTCAATCTTCTCAACGAAAGGTGAATGAACTGGCCATGTCTTCTCAACACCGCATCCGCCAGAAATCTTTCTAACTGTGAAAGTCTCTCTGTTGCTTCCGCCCTGTCTCTTAATAACAGTACCCTCGAAGATCTGGATTCTCTCCTTGTTACCCTCTTTGATTCTGTTGTGTACCTTTACAGTGTCTCCTACGTTGAACTTATCAACGCTCTCCTTCATCTGTGAAGCTTCAAGATTCTTAATGTAATCGTTCATTGTGTTCCTCCTTAATATTCTGATGTTCTTACTGCCATATCACATCGGATATATGGGCACAGAGGACCATCACTCTTTTCACAACTCATTTAATATAACACAACGAAATATGTTATGCAAGTATAAAATGTGAAAAAATGGAGCTGGGGGGAGTCGAACCCCCGTCCAAAAGCTCATTCACTACAGTTTCTTCCATCACAGTCAGTGCTTTAACATTCCCTCAGCCTATCGCCCACTAACATGCTATAGACCTTAGTAGCTTCATGGATTTTCTTACATCGCAAAGCTTAGATGCAAGAGTTTGCCGATGATCGACGCCATTCCTAAAGGTTCGGCGTTCCTAAAGGATGACGACTGCCCTTAGGCAGCGTATGCTAAATTATCGTTAGCGTTTATTTTTTGTCCAGCTTTTTACGTGGCTCTGGTCCACGGATGGCTTCCATAGCTTCAAAACCCCTGTCGAAACCAGTCAACCCCTGATCATATAACGATCAGCGTGTACTGATCACATCAGCCGCATACGCTATTCGTATGCGCTGACATATATAGAAATAAAATTATTCCTCTGAAGTCTCAGACTGTGCATCTGCCTCAGTCTCTGTCTCACTGTCAGAAGCTGTATCGGTCACTTCCTCCGTATCAGTTTCTGCAGCACCATCAGAATCTGTTTTCTCAGCATCTGATGCCGTCGCTGTGTAAAGTGCACCATAGTCCTTATTCCAGGTGTCATCTATGACACTGTTCAGTCCTGAGGCACTCACATATTTAGGAATTGCTTTGTAAATCTTCACTCCTACTACACTTCCAACTATAGCAGCTATGACTACGATAGTGGCTGTAATTGCTACGACCTTTTTGATCTTCTGCTTTCGCATTATCTCTTTGCGATGTTTCTTTTCATACTTTCTCTGATCAACTTTACTCTGACTCATAATACCCTTCTTCTCCAGACGTATTCTTTTGTGTATATCCATAACGACCTACTATATATTACACAATATATACCCGTCATTCAACACCTTGCTAGTATAACACATTGCAATAAATAATTCCAACATTTAGTTATAGTTCACAGAATTTTTGAAAACGAAGTCTAAAAATCTCTGCTGCGGTTCTTTAGATCTCTCTCCATCTCACGCTTCATATCTTTCTTGGCGATATCCTCACGCTTATCGTAGAGCTTTTTACCTCTTGCAAGGCCTATCTCCATCTTGACAAGACCATCTCTTATATACACTTTGAGCGGCATGATCGTATAACCCTTGACCTTCTGCTGGCCTATGAGCTTGTTGATCTCATATCTGTGCAGCAGCAGTTTTCTCGTTCTCAGCGGGTCTTTATTGAATATGTTACCCTTTTCATAAGGGTTTACATTCATTCTGTAGACAAAAACCTCGCCCTTATCAATTCCAACAAATGCTTCCTTGATACTGCAATGTCCCTGTCTGATGGATTTTACCTCTGTACCAACCAGCTCAATGCCCGCCTCAAACTTCTCCTCGATGAAATATTCATGATACGCCTTTTTATTATTTGCGATGAGAGTGTTTCCTCTTTCCTTTGACAAATTTATCCTCTCCTTTATACACAATGCCAAAATCAATCGATCTTGTCATCTTGTCTGTTTTCTTAACCTTTATCTGTACTGTATCACCTATGGCATAGGTTTTGCCAGTGCACTCACCTATCATAGCATAGTCTTCCTGCGAAAAATAGTAGTAATCGTCCAACATATCCGACACATTAACAAATCCTTCTACAGTGTTTGGAAGTTCCACGAACATTCCTCTGTTCGTCACACCCGATATAAGGCCCTCATAGCATTCGCCCACATGCTCTGACATATACTCAACCTTCTTAAGCTTTTCCACATCTCTCTCAGCTTCCTCTGCCCGGCGCTCCTTCCGAGAATTGTCATCACATACACGGTCAAGAATCATACTGTAGTGCTCAATTCTTCCCGAATCAAGCTTTCCATGTATGTTTTCTTTTATTATACGATGAATCTGCAAATCAGGATATCTCCTTATAGGAGAAGTAAAATGACAATAATATTTGCAGGAAAGACCAAAATGCCCTGTGCACTCCGTTGAATACTTTGCCTGCTTCATAGTCCGAAGTGCCATTCTGCTCACAAGATTCTCATACGGTTCTCCTTTTATCTTGTCAAGTAATTTCTGAAACTCTTTTGGATGAATGTTCTCTTTTGAAGCCTTAAAGTACATTCCAAAATTACTGATAAGAAGTGCAAGCTGCTCTACTCTGTCAGCATCCGGAGTCTCGTGAACTCTGTACTCAAATGGAATATCCTGCCAGAAATAATCCTCGGCTATAGTCTCATTTGCAGCGAGCATGAAATCTTCTATGATCTCATTGGAACGTCTTCTCTCATAAACACCGATGGACATGACCTTGCCCTCTGAATCAATCTTTATCTTGGATTCATCAAAATCAAAATCTATTGAACCTCTCTTTTTTCTGTTATCTCTGAGCAGATCCGACACATGGAGCATGAGTTCAAACATTGGGACAAGTTCTTTATATTTCTCCGTCTCCTCAGGATCTCCATCTTCCAATATGGCTGACACACTTGTATATGTCATCCTGCGGTCAACATTTATAACGGTCTCACATATCTTATGACCGGTTATCCTGCCCTTTTCATCAATGTCCATAAGACAACTGAGTGCAAGCCTGTCCTGTCCTTCATTCAGTGAACAGATTCCGTTTGACAGCTTGTGTGGGAGCATAGGAATAACTCTGTCCACAAGGTAACAGCTTGTACCTCTGTTCAGTGCCTCTTTGTCAAGCGGAGAATTCTCCTTCACATAGTGAGTTACATCGGCAATATGAACTCCAAGCTTATAGACACCATCCTTCTCGTAAAGGGTTATGGCATCATCCAGATCCTTTGCATCCTCCCCGTCTATGGTCACGGTCTGCAGATGTCTGAGGTCTGTTCTTCCCGCCATCTCGGATGTACTCACGCTGTCCGGTATCTGTGCCAGACTGTCCATGACCTCATCCGGGAAATCCACAGGTATATCAAGCGCTCTCACCACCGACAGCACATCAGTCTCAGGATCATTTATATGTCCAAGAATCTCTATGATCCTACCCTCCGGAGATTTTACCTTATCGCCATAACTTATGATCTCAGCCACAACCTTGTGACCTTCCATGGCACCCATGGAGTTACTCTTCGATATAAATATATCTCCGTCTATCTTGAGATTATCTGGCACAACAAAGCCAAAATTCTTGTTTTTCTGGTATACTCCAACAACCTTTTTGAGACCACGTTCTAAGACACGGATGATAACCGCTTCCTGTCTAAGCCCCTTTGGTTTGTCCTCGGTACGGATGAGTACCGAATCACCGTGAAATGCTCCATTTGTACTCTTCTCCGGTACAAAGAAATCATCCTTGATCCCTTCTACGCGGACAAAACCGTAGCCACGCTGATTGCCTATGAAAGTGCCTTTGTAAACCCCGTCTCCGACTCTCTGATAACGTCCCTTTGCAGATCTAACTATCATACCTTCGTCTGTGAGATCATTCAGGATATCGAGCAGTGTCTGTCTCTCATCACCCGGGACCTGAAGAAATGTACACATCTCTTTGAATTTCATAGCCGGATAGTCGTCATCACATATGAATTCATATACCGTCTGTTTTCTTTTGTTGTAAAGATCCAAATCTTTATTATCCATGTATATATCCTTTCATACAAAAAATGCTTACATAATAATCGTTATTATGTAAGCATCAGAATTACTTATTAGTTGAAAAGCTTTGAATCAAGCAGTAGTGCAAATACAAAGAACAGAACAGTAAGTACAGCTGTTATCTTCTTAAGCATCTCCTGCTTTGAGCTTCCCTTGTTCTTGCTCCAGTAGGAATTATCAAATCCGCCGCCCGCTCCTGATATGGAACTTGTCAGGCTGGCATCCTTTCCTTCCTGTGAAAGAACTACGATCGCCAATACTATACATATTATAACATAAACTACCATCAAAATTGTCTTAAGCATATTAACACCTCCGTTTCCGAAATTGTGTAAATGGATTCTACACCAACTTAAAATATAATAGCATAACAAAATAATATATTCAACAACTATTTTTTATGTTTTTTCTTCTTACATGACATGATGAGCATAAAAAGACCGATGAGACTGACTGCAATTCCAAGACCTCTGTACTTCACACGGAAAGACATACGAACGGTGTTCTCTCCCGCTTCCAGCCTTACTGAATAAATTCCTCTGTCTATCAGATCTGGTGTCACTTCTTTTCCATTCACATCTATAGTCCACTCTGCACTGTAAGGAATGCTTATATAAAGGCTTTCGCCCTCGTTAGCATATGCCTTGAACATTGCATATCCATTCTTCATCTGAATGCTGTCTGCAGATCTGCTTCTCAGTGTTTCTGTAACCGCTGCAAGTCTCTTGAGGTCAAGTGCATAGAACTGCTCTTCGCCTTCCTTAATGTCCAGCTTGTTTTTTGTGACAACCCGGACATAACATGCAGCATCACCATCCGCTGCAGGGATGTCAAATACCGACGGAGATATCCATCTGGAGTAACCTGTGGCATACTGTTTGTTCACTTTCACCATCGCCTGAAACTCTGAATTCCATGGAATGTTGCCATAGATAGAATATTCTCCCTCAGGAATGTATATCTTGTACTCTCTCTTCGCATCTGTAGTTTTAATTATCTTAAACTCAAGAGGTATATATATATCCGCTTTCTCACCCAAAAGCATGCTGTACAGCTTTTCCTGATATTCAAACGGATTCAGGTCATTCCAGTCTGAGTCATCTGCATAGTCAGAAACAGCAGTCTTGTAGGTTAAAGCCATTGGCAGCCAGTACGGATTGTCATAGACATTTATGCCGTTTAATGTACCTTTGATGTCTTCATTTTTTACAAGTCCATTTATATCGCAATTAGAAAGTACATACTTAACTCCAAGAAGTGAATCGGCCGCGAGCACGGACGTATTGACCGCACACATATTCTCATCACTCTTTCTATATCCAAGCCTGTCCATAAGACTTATGGATACCGCATCCGGAGATGAAGTATACCCAGAAAGTCCCCAGATACTATATGCAAGCGGCTCATCATAATTTGCACGAAGTCCCCTTCCGAGAGCATTCCTTGAACAGGTCTGGTTCACCCTGTAGTCGCCGCCATCATATTCGCGAAGCGCTGTTGTCATCTCGTCCATCGCTCCTACATACTCTTTAAAATCCAACGCTTTATCCACATGATAACTCCGCATCTGAAGTCCTGCGCCGTATGCAGTCTGGAGAGCAACTACAAACACAAGTCCCCAGGCCGCCGCTTTCCTGAGCCATCTGTGCCTGCTATATGACATTCCAAATATTCCATATATAAGCAGCGCAACAAGGCACATGAACGCTATCGTCCGAAGCACCAGATATGCCGGCTGTCCTTTTAGCCAGAGATGTACCACACCCATGGCAAATGAAAAACATATCGCCGCTGTCACCATACGTATGGCGTTCTTCTTCAGATCTTCCTTTAAGAAAAATTCCGCTGCGACAAATATTATGCACATCACGCCCACATATGAATATCTGTACCAGTATGAGCCTACCGACTTAAACATTGAAAATGCTGTATAAAGCGGCGTCCAATAAAAGAACATCAGCATTACAAGCAGCATAAACCCTCTGATGAGTTTTTCTTTCACGCCATACCGTCTCCCGGCAAAAAAGCATATGCATCCGAGGAGTGCAAAACTTCCACAATATAATGACACATTGCCAAATGAGCTAGCTGAACCGAGTGCATTTGACTCTATAAACGAAAATACATTTCCCGTAAATGACGGATCTATAAGGCCGCCGAGATCAAGCTGTCCTCTCCCACTATACCTCATGGCACCTATGGTCGGCAGGAATAAAACGCCGCTTATAAACACGCCTGTACACATGCCATACACAAATCGTACAGCGTCCCAGAGCAATTTCTTCACAGAAAAATCCACAGTATTATCTGTATAATACAAAACAAGTTCAAATATAAACCAGAATCCCACAAACAGACAGTTTATCCCGCCAACATACCAGTTGAACAACACAGAAAGCCCTACGGTTACAGCCAGATAAGAACATTTTTTATATCTGACAAGTCTGTAGACTCCGAGCATCATAAGTGGCAGCATATACACACCATCAAGCCACATGATATTGCTTGCCTGTGCAATTGAATACTGGCACAGCGCATAGCTGACCGAAAGGATTACGACCACAGTGTTCCTGACAATCTCATTTCTACCCGAAAGTTCAAATCTCTTATTCAGAAAATACACGCATGTCACCGCCGCACACATAAGTTTCAGCGTAACAACAACGTGGAAAAACAACATAAGTCCGGATTTCTTAAAAAATACAACAAGCAGATTAAACGGACTTGCAAGATAATAGCTGAATATCCCTATGCAAGGTCCGCCCATGGTCTTGCTGAATGAATAAGACACACTGTTCTTTCCAGAAAGTACATCTTTCAGATACGCAAAAAGGTCAAGATACTGATAGTCAGCATCCATGGAAGTCAGTGATTTGTTACCAAATGGTACATAACCCATGACAAAGAACAGTGCCCATATAATTCCAAATACACAAAGCGCCGAAATGATCATTTCCCAAAACATATTTTTATTTCTATATCTGCCCATTTTTAAATTCTCCCCTTAAGGTCTCATAAAAATCATAATGTTCATGTAATATACCACTTTTCCTTTGCTATATAAAGTTGTACAAGGCACAAATAATATTAATTAAGAAATCATACATTTTAAAGCATATATCTGCTTCTGATGTCAAATCCATGACACAGCGGTCCGCTTCCATGGCCAAGATCCATCATGGTTTTAAGAGCGCCCGATATATATTCCTTTGCAAATCTTACAGACTCAGATACAGAATATCCCTTTGCAAGGTTAGACGCTATCGCACTTGACAGTGTGCATCCAGTTCCGTGTGTATTCGGGTTCTCTATCCTCTCACTTGAAAACCATATCATATCCTCACCATCATATAACAGATCATTTGCCTCATTCACACTGTGTCCCCCCTTTACAAGTACCGAGCAGCCATACATGTCGTATATTTTTTTTGCCGCATTTTCCATATCCTGCTTTGAAGAGACCGTAAAGCCTGTAAGCGCCTCTGTCTCAGGGATATTAGGAGTTATGAGACTGGCAACAGGAAACAACTTTTCAGTTAATAGCTTTACAGCGTCATCGCTTATAAGTTTTGCACCGCTTGTGGCTACCATGACAGGATCCACGACCACATTTTTTGCATTGTAAAATGTAAGTTTTTCAGCTATCACATCTATAAGCTCAGGCATCGAAACCATACCGATCTTCACAGCCACAGGTAAAATATCCGTGAACACAGCATCTATCTCATCAGCAAGGAACTCAGGTGTCACATTCATTATCGATGTGACACCTAAGGTATTCTGAGCTGTAAGTGCTGTTATGGCACTCATTCCATATACCCCATTTGCCTGCATGGTCTTAAGATCCGCCTGTATACCGGCACCGCCAGAGCTGTCACTTCCTGCGATCGTAAGTACAGGTCTAAGAAGCTTTGTATCGGCATCGATATTCTCCAGCATATCCGTAAATCCCTCGAAATAATAATCGCAATTAATCTTCAGATCGTCCTGCCTGTCACGGCTCGATTCATCATAAAGGCCAACGACTTTAAATCCTGCCGTGTGCGCTGTACACGCCGCATGATATGCATCCTCAAACACATATGTCTCACTGCAGTCTGTTCCCATATATTTGGCGGCCTGGATATATATGTCTGGGGCAACTTTTCCGATCCCAACCTCTGAGCATGTAAATATCCTGTCAATATAATCCAGAAGACCAAGTCTTTTAAGTGCCGATTCCACATGGCATCTGTCAGTTGATGTTGCAACTGTGATCTTCACTCCGTGTCTTTTTAATATGGCAAGTACATCCCTGACCCCTGTTTTTTCAGGAACTTCACAAGCATAAAAATTGCGTATTGTAGTGTTTATGCCGTCCATTATCTGGGAGATCTCAAGTTCAAGGCCATAATGCTCCTTGATATATTCCGCACCTTTTTGCATAGTCATCGTGAAAAGCACCTTCTCCAGATCAGGCTCAGCCTGAACGCCAAGTCCAGCCAGGTACAGTTCGCCTGCATGATCCCACATAGGCATGGAATCAAGCAGTACCCCATCCATATCAAATATAGTGCCTTTTATATCTTCTATTCTGATTCTATCCATAATCTCTCCTAATATTATCTGTCAAGCATGGCACATACAGAAGTTTTAAGTTCTTCCGTTGCCCTCTTTATATCCTTCTGTCCAAATATGGCACTTATGACGGCCACACCGCATATTCCGGAGCCCGCAAGTTCGCCCACATTGTCCTTTGTAATTCCGCCTATAGCAATGACGGGAATTGAAACTGCCTCGCATATCGCCTTAAGCATTTCATGGCTCACATCATCCGCATCATCCTTTGAGCCTGTTGTGAACACAGCACCAACACCCAGGTAATCGGCACCATGTTTTTCTGCAATTAAAGCCTGCTCTACAGTCTGTGCAGACACGCCCAGTATCTTATCCGGTCCCAGTATCTTTCTGACATCCATAGCCTCCATATCGCTCTGTCCAACGTGTACGCCGTCCGCATCTATATCCTTTGCAATCCCCACATCATCATTTATGACAAATGGAACTCCATATGATCTGCAGAGCTTCTGTATCTCAAGTGCCTCAGCAAGGAAATTCTCATGATCAAGATTTTTTTCCCTGAGCTGTACAAATGTCGCACCACCATCAAGTGCTTTTTTCACCTGATCATATAAGGTCTCACCGGAGAGCCATTGCCTGTCTGTCACCGCATAAAGCAGCAGTTCTTTCTCGCTGCAGTTACTCATATTCTTAGCCTTCTTTCTATACTCTTTCATACAACTGTCTGCTTACTTAATCTCGTATTTTGCACCATTTTCAAGCGTATCAACATCCATATTGTAAACAGCATCAATGATCCTGTTTCTGTAAGTGGAATTGCCCTCATGCGGTTTAAGATATGAGTAACCTATCTCCCCCGCAAGTCCCATAACCATGACTGCAGCGGCAGCAGCTTCGAGCTTATTATCCGGATTAGCAGTCACATAGGCAGTCATCATACCTGAAAGCTGGCAGCCTGTACCTGTGATCTTACCCATCTCAGGTCTTCCGTTTCTTATCACATAGCATTTCTCTGAATCTGACACAAGATCTATAGCTCCTGTTACAGCAATTATTGTTTTCATCTCAGCAGACAATTTCTTGACAAATGCAACTGCATTATCAAGTGTATCCTCTGTAACCGCATCAGCCACATCTGCGTCAACTCCCTTTGTGCTTCCAGAACCATAAGCCAGAGTCTTTATCTCTGAGATATTTCCCCTTATCACATCAAACTTCACATTTTTCATAAGTCCAACCGCTGTGTCTGTACGAAGTTTGCTCGCACCAGCCCCCACAGGATCGAGAAGGACCACATGTCCCAGCTCATTTGCTCTCTTGCCTGCAAGGTACATTGATGGAATCGTATTCTTGTTAAGCGTTCCGATATTGATATTCAGTCCACCGCAGATACTTGTGATATCGACGACATCACCCTCGTCATCCGACATAATCGGGCTGCCACCGCACGCCAGAATGACATTTGCCACATCATTTACAGTTACGTAATTGGTTATATTGTGCACAAGAGGCACATTCTTTTTTACGTTTTCAAGACATTCCTTTATCATCTTTAAATATCTCCTTTTCTTTCGCCAGATTATAAACAGATCTGGCATATTTCAAACTCCTGCAGTATCTAATATACCACACAACCCCTTATAAAACCAACTTAATGCATCGATAACAACATCCAATACTTACACTTACGATTGCAAACGTTGCGTCAGTTCAAACACTAAACACTTCATCAATTCAAGCATCATACACTACTATATCCGCAGTCAAAGACATCTTCAGGCTGCACGAAAAAACAAGGATACGATTTAACTTTAACATCAAACCGCATCCTTATTTTAGTAAATGCATATACCCATATATGTCATTATATCCAATTTTTATTTACTGTACTTGAACACAACATGCTCCGAGCTCCAGAAACTTGGCGAAAACTCAATATCTATCTCTTCCGAGTTTTCTGGGACCTCAAACATCACTGTGCCACTGCCGCTTCTGCCCGCCGAAAGATTACATGAAAATGCTGTGTTATCCGAATCCTCTGCCGAATAATACTGATTTACATTCTTGTTGTCTGCAAATGCGTTGAAATCGGTATACATGACATACTCTTCGTCACTTCCGGTATTCTCGAATTCAAACTTTGCATATATTATCTTATTGCCATCAGCAGGTGGCAAATACTCGCTGTAATCTGTATATTCTCCGCACTCGACAAATTTCACCTTGAGTGAATCTCCCTCATATGAGTCACCGACTTTGTATTTCTCCTCATCGGCAACCGAGCTTCCTGAAGAACTATCTGGAACACTGTCAGATTTGACTATTGTTCCATCCCCTTCACCTACAAAAAGAATCTTTGCATCATTCCAATAATCTGATGTGAACTCCATCTCAACCTTTGACAGATCAGTTACGTCCTGTGGGATCTCAAAGGCAACCGTTCCAGTTCCGTTTCTGCCCGCTGACAGATTAAGTGAAAAATCTAGTCCTGATCCAGATACTCCATAATACTGTGACACCTCCTTATTGTCACAGTATCCATGAAAATCAAAATACGAAACCGTCACATCACTTTTACCAGTATTTTCTACATAAAAGCTTGCATATACAACTTTCATCCCATCTGACGGTGTGTTCCATTCATCATATCCGGTATATTCACCAAACTCAGTATATGTAACTGAAAGCCCGTCACCTGTATATGTGTCGCCCACATGATATCGGCCGTCAGCCGGAGCTGCAGCATCCTGTGCCACCGATGCATCGCCGCCTTCAGCATTTGGATCACTAAGATCATTATCACTATCTTTATTATCTGAGGATGCATCATCTGCATTCGATACTTCCTGTTTGTTTTTTTTGTCTTCTCCAGTCGATTCTTTATTGTCTCCGCCACCGCCAAGTGCACTGATAAGTATGATTATAACTGCAAGCACACCTATGACTATCAGAATTTTCTTTTTGCTTTTCTTCTTTTCCATATTCTTCCTCCCATAGCATATTGAACATCTTTTCATTTTGCATACCTTCCCGATTGCGAAGGCAGTCATTCTGAACTTTATGTTATTCTACTATCAAAGAAAGACCATTTGGTGTGCTGTCAGCACACTATATCAGCTGTCATGAAAATCGAAACAATCCGACATAATCAACAAGTGCAAAGGCTACGACAACAGAGAACGCCCACAAAACAGAAAATATCACAATCCCCACTGCTTTAATCCACTTATTTCTTTTCCTGAGAAGTGGCAGATGCTTCCATATGCCAAGATAATTTCCCCACAAAAGAGCAAGTCCAAAAAACATAAGAAAATATACTATCCTGTATCCCATAAGTTCTGCGTCTGAAACCAGGTCTCCAGTCCTGCCATCATGTATCTCTACGGTAAAACAAAACCACAGCATCACCGCATAGCAAATAGTCCCGATTATCATATGCCATGTCTTTTTCTTCCGAAATCCCGGCGGCAAAAATCTCATATAGTCACTTTCATTTCCAGAAAGAGCCGCCTCAAACTCCAGAGCACTCTGAAATCTGCCCTCAGGCGACATATCGGTTGCCTTTGATATGATATCTGCAAGTCTTCGGTCTCCCTTATACGGCTTATTTGCTGCTATATCTCCCATGATCATATAGTTTAGCAAAACGCCAAGTGCATATATGTCAGTTCTCTCATCAGACTGGGAAAATCCGTACTGCTCAGGTGCCGCAAACCCCCGCGTTCCCATAAGCGATGTATCACGCTTTGCCGATGTGCTATACTCTCTGGCTGTATTAAAATCTATCAGATAAACCGAATCTATCTGATCCCTGCTTAGAGGTTTTAACTTCACGATGACATTTGAAGGTTTTATATCCCTATGAATGATAGGCTTTCACTGTCCGTGAAGCTCTTCAAGGATATGACACAGACTCTTAGTCACACGGCAGGCCAAATCCGTCTCCAGGCATCCATATTCCTCTATAAACCTGTCAAGTGTAATCCCCTGGATAAACTCTTCGATCACATAAAGTCTTCCATCATCTTCGATACATTCATATATCGCCGGAATATATGGCAGGGGATTTGTTTTTATATATTCATATACATCCCTGTCATAAGTCTTCAGCACCTTTTTCACAAAAACCTGCCCGGTATCTATATGTTTAACAAGGCAAACACTTCCTTTGTCATCCAAACACGAAAGTTCCCTGTAGAATGACAGCTTGCTTTGCAATTCCATATCCATATCATTTACTCCCCTTCCCTTGAGCGTATTCGAAACAAAACTACACGCCACACCATTTTGATAAAAAACCTGACTCATTTCTTGAATATCACCCAATCAGCATATATACTGCTTATTGTAAACCATTAAGGCAGCCATTTTCAATGCAATAAATATATAGCTATGAAGGGATTTGACAAACCGCATGAATTACAGAACAACTGATCTGATGAACGAACTGAAAAATATATCCGGAGAGGACGGTTTTAAAGATTTTGAAAAAAAACACAGCG
The DNA here is from genome assembly GCA_934270935.1 of uncultured Coprococcus sp. Taxonomy (GTDB): domain Bacteria; phylum Bacillota; class Clostridia; order Lachnospirales; family Lachnospiraceae; genus Coprococcus. The sequence goes on from CAKQQK010000040.1 coordinate 21,213, forward strand.
ACATAACGACTTATGATTCTCTGAATGATTATTTCAACTACTATATGCAACATCACCCTGATATTGATATAACTTCAGCTGTCAAACGAAGCAATATAGAAAGGGGCTATGCATATCAGATTCTAAATGGAAGGAAAAGCCATCCGGGAAAATACAAACTTGCGATACTCTGCATATGCATGGGTATGAACCTGAAAGAGATACAGCGTGCTCTCACCATATCAGGCAGCTCCGTTCTGTATCCCCAAATTCCTATGGATGCAGCACTCATTGTCTGTATCAACAGTGGATATAACTCTGCTCTGCAGATAAATGAATTTCTGTGCAGCAACGGCCTTGATCCGATCGAGTAAAACTATACGCATAAATAAAACCGGCTTCAGCCCTTTATTTATCAGGGCTGAAGCCGGTTTTATCAACACTTTTTGTAATATAGGTCCTTTTGTCCTATATGTCTCTCTTTTATTCTATAGGCCATTTTTGTAATATAAATTCTGATCTGATTTATTCCTGGGCAGGCGGAACATCAGATGTACAATGCATACACTTTGTTGCCTTGATATCTATCTCACCCATACAGTAAGGGCACTTTCTTGTGAGCGGCGCTGCCTCCTCTTTCTTCTTTCCAAGATCCATAAGTGCGTTGATTCCTTTCATAATGACAAATATGACAAATGCCATAATGATGAAATTGATCACTGCCGACAAAAATGCGCCGTACTCAATGTACTGTCCTGTGTGGAATATCTGAAAATGTCCACCAATCTCCGCCCCGCCTATGCTGTTGATTATCGGTGTGATGAAACAGTCTGTAAAAGCTGTAACCAATGACTGGAATGCTCCACCAATGATAACACCGATTGCAAGACTCATCACATTTCCCTTAAGAGCAAACTCCTTAAACTCTTCCAAAAACTTCTTCATCTGTATCCTCCCAACTGAATACAGCACCGATCATAACAATCATATATTATAATTCGGTGCCGTATCATTTATTGTTTCTCGCGCGATAATCATCTATATTTGCAACCATCTCGCATCGTACATTATCTTTTTGTTACTTTCTTACGATAAGTGACTTACCTGTCATCTCCTCAGGCTGAGGAAGTCCCATAACCTCGAGAAGTGTAGGTGCGATATCTGCAAGACATCCGCCCTCACGAAGCTCTACATCCTCACCATAGTTGTAAAGGATAAATGGTACAGGATTTGTTGTATGAGCTGTGTGTGGTGCACCTGTCTCATAGTTGATCATCTGCTCTGCATTTCCGTGATCAGCACAGATGAAGAGAACTCCGTCAACCTTATCAATCGCCTCTACTGCAGCGCCAACGCACTTGTCAACTGTCTCTACAGCCTGGATTGCTGCAGGGATAACTCCTGTATGGCCAACCATGTCAGGGTTTGCAAAGTTGATGATGATCACATCATACTCACCGCCAATGATTGCTGCATTGAGTTTCTCGCTTACCTCTGGAGCACTCATCTCAGGCTGGAGATCATATGTTGCTACAGCAGGTGACTTTACAAGGATTCTGTCCTCGTTCTTGTTTGGCTCCTCAACACCGCCGTTGAAGAAGAATGTTACATGAGCATACTTCTCTGTCTCAGCAAGTCTGAGCTGCTTAAGTCCCTTAGCTGCAAGGTACTCACCAAATGTGTTGTCGATCTCTTCTTTCTTGAACGCAACAAGCTTGTTAGGTATTGACTCATCATAGTCCTTGAAGCATACATATGTGAGTGGCATACGGCCATTTGCTCTCTCAAATCCATCGAAATCGTCACAGCAGAATGCTCTGGTGATCTCACGGGCTCTGTCTGGTCTGAAGTTGAAGAATATAACTGAATCATTTGGCTTAACAAGTGATACAGGCTTACCATTCTCTGTGATTACTGTAGGAAGAACAAACTCATCATATACTTCCTTGTCATATGACTCCTGCATAGCTGCTACCGCGTCCTCTGCCTGAACACCCTCGCCTGTTACAAGTGACTTGTATGCAAGCTCTACTCTGTCCCATCTGTTATCTCTGTCCATTGCGTAGTAACGACCTGACATAGATGCAACCTTACCTACACCGATCTCCTTCATCTTGGCGATGAGCTCCTCAAGGTATCCCTTACCTGATGCAGGCGGTGTATCTCTTCCATCGAAGAATGGATGAACGTATACGTTCTCAAAGTTCTGCTTCTTGCAGAGCTCAAGGATCGCATAAAGGTGTGTATTGTGGCTGTGAACACCACCATCTGAGAGAAGTCCCCAGAGATGAAGATCTGAATTGTTCTTCTTGCAGTTCTCTATAGCAGCGAGCATCTCCTCGTTCTCAAAGAAATCTCCATCAGCGATTGCCTTTGTGATTCTTGTAAGCTCCTGATATATGATACGGCCTGCGCCGATGTTCATATGACCTACCTCTGAATTACCCATCTGACCGTCTGGAAGTCCTACAGGAAGTCCTGAAGCTGCACCCTGTACAAATGGTGCTGTAGCCATAAGCTTGTCCATAACAGGTGTATTTGCAAGTGCTACTGCATTGCCCTCTGTCTTGTCACTGAGACCATATCCGTCGAGGACCATTAAAACTACTGGTTTCTTACTCATAATTTTTCTCCTTTTTATTTATTCCGACCGCCATCAAATGGATAAATCCATACCTCGTTTTGCATGAAATGCTGATAATAACTGACTTATAAAACGACAAGGCAGTCTCTTAATCTTAATTCACTCAAATGAGATTATACTTATATAATGCCAATTTTTCAAGCTGTGATAACATGCTTTATCTATGTTTTTATTATAATAAAAAGCATATTCATAAAATTTTTATCATTTTTCTTTCAAATGTACATTTACAGCTCAGATCCTGTTCACATACAAATGCTGTTCACATACAATTCCAATTACAGATTGATGTTCAGCTCAACTGGGCAGTGATCAGATCCCATGATATCGGTGTGGATCTTAGCATCGACAAGCTTGTCCTTTAAGCTTTCAGATGTGAGGAAGTAGTCGATACGCCATCCTGCATTCTTCTCCCTTGCCTTGAATCTGTATGACCACCATGAATATATATTCTCCTGATCAGGGTAGAAGTATCTGAATGTATCAATAAATCCATCACCAAGAAGCACTGTCATCTTCTCTCTCTCCTCATCTGTAAATCCAGCATTCTTCCTGTTTGTCTTTGGATTCTTCAGGTCAATCTCCTTGTGAGCCACATTCATATC
>CAKQQK010000041.1:0-24293 GCA_934270935.1 uncultured Coprococcus sp.
AGTTTGCCCCCCTGTCTATATAGTCAAAATACTGCGACACATATCCACGGAACTCAGGGACTTTTGCATTGTCATCCGCAAACCAGCAGCAGAACTTATCGAATTCAAAATCGTCTGAATCCACATCTTCTCCAACAAATATTCCATTTGCACGGAAGTATCTGACCATCTCTACCAGAAGCTCATTCTCCATATTTTGTGCGTCCACATAAACCTTATCACGGTGTTCATACATTCCATACATGTCATATCTGCGGCATGCATAAGCTATATCCCTGCACACATCCTTGCTGACATCATTGTGGAACAGTTCTCTGCCGTCATAGTAAATTGATGTTCCGCAGCCACACACAAATCCATCAAATCCCGCTGATTTGATCTCATCCGTGACATTACAGTACACTCTTCCTGTATTGACAAACACGAGGTGTCCATTGGCTCTTGCCTGTGCCAGAGCCTTTCTTGCGCTATCCGGGAAATATCTCCTTCCATCCTCAGTTATAAGTGTCCCATCTATATCAAAGAATAATATCTTCCTGTCTGTGCATTTCATATATTATATCCATCCTGTCATATACTTACAGGCACATGTATTATAACTACACGTGCCTGTTCCAAATCTGCATACATTGCGTTATAAACCGGCTGTTACCATCTATAATATTACAACTGCTTCATGAGATCAATCATCTCAAGTGCACCCATAGCACAGTCATAACCCTTGTTGCCAGCCTTAGTTCCCGCACGCTCTATTGCCTGTTCGATATTCTCTGTAGTCACAACTCCGAACATTACAGGTATACCTGTCTCAAGTGAAACAGAAGCAACCCCCTTTGAGACCTCATTGCATACATAATCATAATGGCTTGTTGCACCACGAATCACTGCGCCAAGGCAGATAACAGCGTCATACTTGCCGCTTGCAGCCATCTTCTTTGCGATTACAGGGATCTCAAATGCTCCCGGAACCCATGCCACTGTGATGTCATCTGCATTTACATCATGACGGAGAAGAGCATCCTCTGCACCGCCCACAAGCTTTGAAACTATGAACTCATTAAATCTCGCTGCCACTATACCAACCTTTGCTCCATTTGCTACTAACTTTCCTTCTAACTTATTCATTTTGACTTATCCTCCTTATTCTATATGGAGCAGACGCATGAAAAGGCGCTTACGCGCGGCGTCTGCGTGCTTCACAAGGATTCCTCCCGCTTACGCGGGCCCCTCCTTATGAAAAATTATACATCATTCAACATGTGGCCCATTTTTTCTTTTTTGGTCTTGAGATAAAATGCATCAAACTTTGTTGGCTCTATCTCTATCGGAACTCTCTCCACGATCTCAAGGTTATATCCTGCAAGGCCGTATACCTTGAGTGGGTTGTTTGTGAGTAATCTGATCTGTCTGATTCCGAGATCCACAAGAATCTGTGTTCCTATAGTGTAATCCCTAGCATCATCAGGGAAACCAAGTTTAAGATTGGCCTCTACTGTGTCAAGTCCCTTATCCTGAAGTGCATATGCCTTTATCTTATTGATAAGGCCTATACCTCTGCCCTCCTGTCTCATGTACAAGAGCACACCTCTGCCTTCCTTTGCAATGGCCTTCATGGCCGCATCGAGCTGCTGTCCACAGTCACACTTCATCGACCCAAAGCAGTCACCTGTGAGGCACTCACTGTGTACACGGCAAAGTACCGGCTGGCCATCATCTATATCTCCCATTGTGAGTGCCACGTGATGTTCTCCATTCAGCTTATTGATGTATCCGCATATCGTAAACTCACCGTACTTTGTAGGAAGCTTCGCCTTGGCAACGCATTCTACAAATACTTCGTGCTCTTTTCTGTACTGGATCAACTTTTCGATAGTGGATATCTTAAGACCGTGGACCTTTGCAAATTCCACAAGGTCATCCTTCCTCGCCATCGTTCCATCATCCTTCATAATCTCGCAGCAAAGTCCGCACGGCTTAAGACCTGCAGCTTTCATGAGATCCACGGTAGCCTCCGTGTGACCATTTCTCTCTATAACTCCGCCTGCGACTGCCTGAAGCGGGAACATATGCCCCGGTCTTCTGAAATCAGCCGGCTTTGCATTCTCATCAACAAACTTTCTTGCCGTGTAACCTCTCTCTTCGGCTGAAATTCCTGTGGTAGTGTCCACATGATCCACCGATACGGAGAATGCTGTGCAGTGGTTATCTGTGTTTGTTATACACATCTGTGGAAGGTTCAGCTTATCCGCATACACTGCATCCATAGGCATGCATATGAGTCCTCTCGCCCACTTTGCCATAAAGTTGACATTCTCTGTTGTAGCAAATTCTGCTGCACAGATCACATCTCCCTCATTCTCTCTGTCCTCGTTGTCAAGCATGACAACAGGCTTGCCTGCCGCAAGATCTGTAATGATCTCTTCTATTGAGTTAAATTCAAAACTCATCACTCTACCTCCTTTAAATATCTGTCTACATAAAACCATTTTCTGTCAGAAACTTCATATCAAGTCCCGATCTATTTGAAGCCTTTCCTTTCAAAAGCTTTTCATCTATATTGTCACCTTTGTATGGTACAAGCAGCTTTTCTACATATTTGCCAACCACATCATTTTCGAGATTGACCACCTTACCAGGTTTTCCATCCAGCAGTGTTGTCTCACCCGCCGTGTGCGGAATGATCGACACCTTAAAGCAGGTATCATCAACATACGCTACGGTAAGGCTTATGCCATCGATAGCTATGGATCCCTTCTCGATGATATACCTGAGTATCTTCGGAGAACAGTCTATTGTCACCCACACTGCATTATCCTCTCTCTTAAACTCCCGGATTGTTCCTGTTCCGTCTATATGTCCGGATACTATATGTCCGCCAAATCTTCCTCCAGCCGCCATGGCACGCTCAAGGTTTACCCTGCTGCCGCCAGTCAGCTGTCCGAGTCCGCTTCGTCTCAGAGTCTCAGGCATGACATCCGCAGTGAAGATGTTTCCCGATATGCTGGTCGCAGTAAGACATACACCATTTACCGCTATACTGTCTCCAACCCGACTTCCCTGAAGGACTTTGTCAGCCTGCACCGTGATGCTGCAGGAGCTTACTCCTTTATCTATCTTTCTTATAATTCCTATCTCTTCTACTATTCCTGTGAACATATATGACCTCTTTCCTATATCGTACAACAAACCTGCAATGGCCATACCTCATACAGTCTGCTGCCGGTTTATCAACCTGATCCATTATCGTCAGGCCTAAACTCTTTTGTATCTGAGCATCACATCTTCATCAAATGTTCTGATCTCGTCAAGTTTGAACATATGAGCATCAGCAGGTATATCAACACCCGTACCCGACACAGGGCTATATCTACCATCACCACCAAATATCTTCGGGGCTATGAACACACACGCCTCGTCTACCAAACCTTCAGACACCATGCTATAGTTGAGCTCACCGCCCCCCTCCAGCAGTATGCCGTCTATACATTTCTCTCCGAGGATTGTCATGAGCTGTCTGAGGTTCACATGCCCATCTATGCCATCTGTTTCTATGACGCTCACTCCATTTGCCATCAGTCTGTCACACTTTTCTGTATCTGCTGTGCCATCAGCCGTCGTCGCCAATATCGTCGGTATCTCTCCGGCTGTCTGTACAATCTTGGAATCCTCAGGAATCCTGAGCTTGCTGTCACAGATTATCCTGATCGGATTTCTGATATTATCAGTATCCCTGTCTGCACTTTTCTCTATTCTGCATGTGAGCATCGGGTCATCTGCAAGTACAGTCCCTATGCCGGCCATTATTCCTTTGTGTCTGTTCCGAAGCTCCATGACATATTCCCTTGAAGCCTCTCCGGTTATCCACTTACTGGCTCCCGTATGGGTCGCTATCCTGCCGTCCATGGTCATGGCATATTTCATGGTCACATACGGCTGTTTGTTCACTATATACTTAAAGAAAATCCCATTTATGGCATCACATTCATCCTTGAGGCAGTGTGTGTAAACCTCTATTCCAGCATCTCTAAGTCTCTTAAAGCCTTTTCCTGCCACCATAGCATTTGGATCGTCGGAACCACAGTACACTTTTCTGATCTTGTGCTCTATAATCGCATTCACACATGGAGGCTGCTTGCCAAAGTGGCAGCATGGCTCAAGTGTAACATACATAACTGCCCCCTCCGCATCTGCCGGATCCTTCAGACTGGCAAATGCTGCACGTTCCGCATGGAGCTCTCCATATCTCACATGATATCCCTCTCCTACGATCCGTCCATCCTTCACTATGACGGCACCGACAAGAGGATTGGGATTCACCGCACCAGTACCACGCTTTGCCAGCTCTATGGCGCGCCTCATGTACGACGGATCAAATTCATCATCTACATCATATCTTTCCATATGAACACCTTCCCGCTTCATTCATCTCTAAACAGATCATTGAATCCTGCTCATTCAAACCTCCGGAGTCTCTGCTCACAACGCAATAGAAAACCCCGAAGATAACTTCGGGGTTTTCTATTATCCGGGTATCCATCACAAAAATCCATCACAAAAGACTTCCATCAGATACCCTGTTCTGAATATATAATACTTCTCTCATCCAGACTATACTGTCGGTTCCGGAATCACACCGGATCATGCCTCACGGCTCACGGACTTAAGGTTTCCCTAACACCGTCGGTGGAGAATTGCACTCACCCCCGAAGATTTATCATCATATGCACTTGTCTCTAAAAACTACTATATTGTATTCCATATATCAACAGATTGCAACTGTTTTTTGATGTATTTACCATGTATGTATTTACCATGTATTTTAACGACAAGATTTAAAGCTGTGAATTAAACAGGCTCTTTATTTTATAGATAATATCATCGCTGTCCGCATTTATAGATGCAGCTTCATTTATTCCAGACAACTTTGAGAGCTCATCCGCATCCGCATCACTACCATAGCCTATAGTATATACTGGTATACTGGACTGTCTAAGTGCGGCTGTTATCTCGCCCATGGAATAACCATAGTTTACATACCCATCGCTCAGAAGGAAAAGCATGCACTTTGCATCTGGATGCTGTACCTTTGCTTCAGTTATCATCTTCATCGCAACCACAACGGCATCGTATGAAGCCGTTCCACCTGAAGCCATAAGATTGTTCACAGCTCCCTGAAAGTATGATCTCTGATTCAAATCAAACTGAGCAATCGGAACTTCTAATGTGACTGAACTTGAATAACTGACCAGCCCAACATAATTATTGTCATTGATATACTGTGCGCCATTAGTAAGACTGTTCTTAAGCTGATTCATAGGATCACCATCCATAGAGCCACTGCAGTCTGCCACAAACACTGCGATGATATCTTTACCGTTATCCTTAGCCTTCTTATACGTCTTAAGTCCCTGGGTGACTTGTGCTCCTGAGAATTCCTCTGCAGAAACATAGTCGTCGTTGGCATTGAACCCTTTATTCGTGGCAATCGCCTGCATATCATCACTCTTACAGTAATCTACCACTAACTGTACAGCTTCAAGCTCCGCTGAAGACTTTCCTGTCTTATTACATATATACACCGGATTGTCATGTCTAACACCAAAAGCAATAAAATCATACATTGACACAAGATTGCTGTCGTTGATGTATGCCTGATACTCTGACAACATCGCATCTAGGGTTCCATTTGACGCACTGTCTCTCATCTGCTGTGTTGTATAGGCAACATATGGAATGTTTGAATTGAATTTTGTAAAATTCTCATCTCCATCCTGGAGAAGTGTGAGAAGAAGGTTAAGCCCTGTCGCACTTGTCTGCGGATTGGTGTACCCCATAGTTATCTTATTATCCTGAACAGCCTTTATGACATCTGCTGCTGTTTTATAACCACTATCCTTTTTCACAAGAATTCCCGCTGTATTCCCCACCAGCCTGTCTGCATAAAGCTCAAGATTACCATTATTTGACATCGCATACTCACCAAACAGCGTATTGCTTGGGGTATACAGATCCGGAATATATTTGCCCGATATGATATAATCAGCAGCAGTTCCAGATGGCACTGATCTCACACTCATGGATACAGTCTTTCCATCTGCTGTCTTTGCTCCTGACCCATTAAAAGAATTTGCCACATCTATAAGCCAGGAATCGCTGTCATTTCCAGCTTTCTCGCCAGACGTAAATATCTCTATATCGATATTCCCCCGGCCTTCCACAGCCATCGGATACTTATCTATCTCTGGGAGTTCCGCATACAGATCAGGCAGGTCCAGAGTGACAGTGCCCTTTACAGGGGTCGCTTCACTCACATCTATACCTGCATATAACTCATCAAGAGTCATATCTGTTTTTGACGGCTCATCTTTGCCACTGCCAACTATGTTTGTGACCTTACTGCCAACTACCCCGATAATAACTGCTATCATTGCAATTATCACCACTACTCCAACTATCACTAAATCCCTTGTCCTCTTATCCATTTTATCCTCCTTTTCTTTGCCTAGCTATGGGTATCCTGTCTCATGCTGTTCATACATTCTATGACATCATCCACATATTTCATATCCAGCGAACTAAGATTTGTATCCATATCAACCATCTTTTCCACCAGAATATTGAACTTTCTCACCAGTTCATCCCCCTGTCTGCACAGGTTATCAAGATATACCGGCTGTGGTCTTGTGTAGTAATCATATGTCTGTATAAAGCCTATAGCACTGTCCATATTACTCTGAGCCTGCTTCTTTATATCTTCATACAGGTTACGCACACCACTGCCTTCTTCCACATTCTCCTGGAAATATTCCTCCCTTGACATAATACTCTCATATTGTCTGCTGAGTCTCTCTATCTGTGCATCAAACAAATGCCCCCTGGCACTGTCCTTTAGTTTCTCTGTTGAACGTCTTCCCCTGAATATATGTACATTTGCCACTATGGTGAACAGCAGCCACACCACACTGATCGCACACCCCATAGCTACACCAGTCAAACTGTCCGCCAGCACAAACGTCACTATCGCCAATATAAACATTATCAAACCTATGATATTGACCACTACAAATCCCATCGCTTTTCCTCCTAAAGTCAACATGTATCACACTGCAGATTTTCCGTCTCCATGCAATGAATCAAGTCTGTGTTTTGCTTCATCTGTAACCGTAAGGCCTGAAAAATCCGCAAATTCTCTCTTAACATTTTTTATGAGTATGATCGCAAACTCTCCGTCCGTATTTTCTGCACTTGACAACAGCTCATGGTAATCAACCGGAACATCCTCATATATGCTAAGTGCAACCGGCTCTGGCACGACAACAAATGTCATAGATGTATGGGTCTTATCTGCTATGTATATCTCAGCCTTATCCGCAAATTTCTCAAATTCCTCAGCCTGGGCATGAAAACCCCCACGTTCAATCTCTTCATGTATATGCTCTCTATCATTCACAAGGCTGTCCAGATACAGATACCCCTTGAGAAGCAGAAGCCCCATCAGCCCATCAGATATATTGAAATTGAGAATACATCCATACCCCTCGTCACTATCAATAAGAACACGATATACGCACTCAGCTATATCATCATCACTAAGCCCACTGTACTTATATGCCTGTTCCACACCGGCATGAGTTATCAGGATTGTCTCAACATTGCCCCTTATTGCCTTTCTCTTTTTATTATTCCCAACTGGTTTCGCTGTTATCTTGAATGCCTTCAGGGCACTCACCGCATCATCTATACTCTTTTCCCCCGATAATGAAGTTTCAAATCTTCCTGTCTCAGAAGATACCACTGATACATTCCTGTATACTCTCTGTATCGATATATCATTTTTCCTCATGACAGCACTTATAATATCTATATCTGTTCTACAGCCTGTCAGATAACGTAAAAGCTCCGCCCTAATTTTTCCTCCAAAATCCAGCTCATATTCCGCATTTGTCAGATCAGTCCCAGAATACCATCTTTTCTCCAGATATCTGTAATTATTCGGATCACGCAGTCTGTCCAGGGCACTGTTCTTAATCTCAATTATTCCGTCTTCATCCGTCTCCAGATCTTTTGCAAGCTCCGATATGCTGCATCTGCCGCACCTGTAACCATAGAGTCTGTCTATAACCAGCTTCTCCCTGTAATTCAACTTGTCTATGAGTTCATCGAACATACGTCTGCACATTTTGTCCTGTGAATAGGACAATGTATCTGCCTGAACCCCAAATACTGAACTGTAAAGAGCCTCATACGGACTGATCACATCAAGCAGATATTTATTATTTTCTTTTCTTATAACATACGCTCTGTGCAATATCCCACACCCCATTTATATAAGTTCTTTGTTCTATATATCAATTGACATATGTATATGATATACCAACCATATTTTTTATTTATACCTGAATTAATTATTTTCATTATACATGGTTTACCGCAAATTAAAAACACGAAAGTGAACAGATAAAGAATTTAATTATTTTATTAAGTGTTTATACACCTGCTTATTCTTCTATGATATAATGAGCGCAAATGGGCTGACACGTCCACGTATTTGATTGGCAAGCACTACATGACGCCGACTGCCAGCTGCAGACAAGCAGGTACTGATTATCAGCATATACCTGTATATATAATTTTTGGAGGATATATATGGTCAGATTTCTGCCGGATGAATACTATTCATCCACATACAAGATAGATTTCAAGGATTATTACAACAAGGGATACAGGGGGATACTGTTTGACATCGACAACACCCTGGTAAGACACAACGAACCCGCCACTTCACGCGCTATAAAACTCATGGAAAAGCTAAAAGCAATCGGATTCAAAGTCTGCTTAGTCTCCAACAATAAAGAGCCAAGAGTAGCTTCATTCAACAAGAAGATGAAGGTCAACTATATATACAAGGCCGGCAAGCCATCAAAAAAAGGCTATATCCGTGCCATGAACGAAATAGGCTGTAATATAGATAACACTATTGCAGTGGGCGACCAGATATACACCGACATAATCGGCAGCGCCAGCCTTGGAATACACACCATCCTGGTCAAACCTATAGACACAAGTCATGAAGAGATACAGATAACATTAAAGAGAATTATCGAAAAACCATTTATATTCTATTTCAAGAAGAAATACGGCATGGTGAGATAACCGAAAAACCTAAAATAGTCTATAAGCCAACATAAAAGGCTGTATCCACTTATCCTCTCCCGATAAATGAATACAGCCTTTATTATATCTAATCATTATATACTTTCTTAAACTCTGTGTATCCCTCTGACTCCAGCATACTTATCTGCTGCTTCATATTCTTTCTCATCATCTGTATAGTTACTGTCTTTCCTGACTGACGAAGCTCCTTTGCCTCCTTGAAAATCTCCAGTTTCCTGTCAAGCGTAACATCCTTATGGATAAGGATAGCAACATTGTCCGAATCTATCTTGTAACCATTATCAAGTTTGTCCTTGAGAATGGTGATTATCCTCTCAAAGCCGATTGAAAAACCAGTTGCAGGTACATCCTGTCCGCAGAAATTGCCAACCATCTTGTCATATCTTCCACCACCAGCAATTGAGAAATTGTAATCGTCAATTGTAACCTCAAATATAGGTCCTGTGTAATATCCCATACCTCTTACAAGAGTTGGATCAAATACAATCTTTACGCCATCTGCTACCATTGTTCTTGCACTTGATATAATCTCATCCATATTTGTTACAACCTTTGGATCGAGGCACTGCTCATCTATATCCTTACAGAAATCTGCGCAGCTCACATCTCCAAGGTTCTCATATATCTCAAGATACCTGTTTACCATATCTGCATCGTATCCATTCTCTGTAAGTTCTGCCCTTATACCATCCAGACCGATCTTGTCATACTTGTCAAGGCTGATAAGTATAGAAGCAATATCCTCCTCAGCAAATCCTGCATTCTTTGCTGCACCACGGAGTATCTGCCTGTCGTTGATATGAATAGTAAAATCCGTTATGCCCACCTCAGAAAATATTCTGGAAAGCATATCAGACGTTGCTGCCACAAGTTCTATCTCGGCAAGATTGGTATTGTCGCCAAGGATATCTATGTCACACTGAGTGAACATCCTGAACCTTCCCTTCTGTGGCTGGTCAGCGCGGAATACAGGACCAATCTGAAGTGCCTTGAACGGACTAGGAAGCTGTTCCTTGTTATTGGCATAGTATCTGGAAAGAGGAAGTGTCAAGTCATACCTGAGTCCGCTGTCTGCCAGTTCACCCTTGCCTGCATCTATAGCTCTCGCAAGGTCTGCGCCTCTCTTCATCACCTTAAAGATAAGCTTCTCATTATCTCCGCCCTGTTTGCTTGTAAGATTTTCTATATGTTCCATAACAGGAGTCTCTATCTGTGTAAATCCAAATCTGGAATAACTTGTCTTGATCATTGAAAGCACATGTTCTCTGAGCCTCATATCAGCCGGAAGCTGATCACACATACCCTTTACCGGTGTCTTAATGAATTTTGCCATTTTTAATCCTCCTGATTAATTATAATTTTATCAAATCCAACCTATTCTAGCATATACATTTGTTTTTTTCCACCCTCAACTACAAGAAACAAAAACATCGGAGCAGACTTGCTCTTGCAAGAATACGCCGATGTTTTGCATATCATATAAAAATTATTTAACCCAATATTATCTCAAAAGGTCATAATTGAGCTTCTTTATAACTGTAAACGCTTTGTTCCTAAGTTCCTCACCTGAGAACTCATCAAGCTGAACGTTCATATCCCAATTGTACTTCATAAGTGTATTGAGCAGATCCTCAATGTAATCTTTTACATACTTTACATTGCTGTCGCTCTTATCCTTGAGCTGTACAACGATATTTTCGATTGCCTCAATAATACCTGACTCCTGCTTCTCTGGTGCCTGTCCTGACTCATCGTTAAGCTCAATAACTTTACCGGTCTTGGTAATGATAACTTTCTTGTTAGGAGCAGCCGCAGCCTTGCTCTTCTTGTTTATCATGTGATTGATACACTTGATAAGGCATGCAACTGAGTAAGTCATCTCCTCGGCAGACGGCTTGTCAATTCCCTTTAATGTATGCTGATGATACAGAAACTCTGACTTGCACAGCATCTCCTCAACCACTGCAGCTTTGCAAAGAGAAACGAGGTCTGCCGGCATAGCCTGCTGTTTCTTGCTGAAGAAACCACCGCCCTGCTGCTCATTATCCTCTTTATATTTCTCAGGAAGAGTTGTTCTCACATATGTCTCCTGCAGGTACTTCTTAGCTGTATTGATATCATAACTTGAGGCAAGAATCATCTTCTTTGTGCTGTTAAGTCCATTGACCACCATATCCTCAGCAGCCATGAAAAGAAGTATCTTTTGCCTGTTATCCAGCATAGAGTAAACTTCTTTGTTCTTGTTGTTCTTCTCAACTATCGACTTCTTCCTGACATCAAACACTTTTATCTTCTCTTTTACACTGAAGAATGCCTTGAGCATTGATGGGTTTGCATTCAGGAAGTTGCAGCACCATGTAAGTTCTATGTACTGATCCTCTATCTTGTTTGATACCTCATACAGGCTGTATCCTTCAAAGAGTACGTTGAGTGCCTTTGACAAAATCTCAAGGCTCTCATACTTTTCCTCGTACGATTTCTGTGTGATATCTGAATTGACATACGCCTTTATGCCGCACTCGATAAATAACTTGTTGTACTCATATGCTCCTTCAGGAATATTCTGTCTTCCACTGAGCTGAGCACCTGATCCAAGTGTCTGAAGTACCTTCTTCACCTCTGGGTCATTCTCTATAGACTGATATACCTTCTTTGTGAACGCACATGTCTCATTGAGAAGAGAATCAATTCTCTTGTTGTAAACTTCCTGTTTTGAGATCTCTGAAGCAACTTTACTGCTAAGTATCTTTGCTGCCTCTGTGCTGGTCACATTCTTTATAAGCTCCTTAAAATTGGAGTAAACTGACAGATTGTCGATAGGTATATACTCCGCATTCAATCCATAGAACTGGAATGCCTTCTCATACTGCTTGTTTGCAATATATATCGAAAACAGATTTATTGACAACTGTATCTTATAATCGTTAGGTGCATGTGCATCCTCTATAACATAATCATAGAGAACCTCAAGATTGTTTATATATGACTCAGATCCAATATCTGAAGCAGAGATATCCATCTCCATAACCACATTGATAAGATCAAGATAACCGAGGAGAGCTTTATCAAAGTTCTTCGGTCTGTCATCATCCTCAAGAATCTGATATGAAATATTTATGAGTAATGGAGCAATCTTCTCTCCGATGAGCTTCATACACTCCGGAATCTTCTCAAGCTGCAGAAGATAAAGAAGCCATACACTATAACGATACACACCCGTGGCTGATACTGGAGCATCAATATCGGTTGGATCGATGTCTCCATATACAAATCTGAACAGAGGCTCTATCCACTCCTCTATCGCATAATGTCCTGTTGCCTTTATGTTGAAATCTACGAACTCAGCCAACTCATATAACTTCGTGCACTGAGCTCTCACCTCATCATCCACTGTCATTGTTGAAAGATCAAAGTTCGAATCCTTCAGACTGTCTATAACCAATGTATAGAATCCATCCTCCACCTGATCATTCAGGTATCGAATAAGCGTTCCTTTATTACTAGATGCTGCAATTGATAATGCGTTATCCCCTGCCTGTCCTATATTTGCTGGTAACATAATATGCATACCTCCTTTTGTGTTCACGCGTTTAGTATTCTTTTGTTCTGGTATTATTCTCCCACCAAATCACTATTTCAAATATACCATATTTGGTAAAATCATTCAACAAAGTTTTTGGTTATTACTGATAACTAGCATTGTGCATAATTACCCAAAAATTATAGCACTAATAAATTCAATTTTTTTGTGCATTTTTACAATTTATATTATCTCCAAATAAAGCCTGTTATCAGTCGAGTCCCGCCATATGGAGAATAGCCATCGCATTCGTAGTAGTGCATCTTCCGTCCTTTTTCCTGTAATCAAATTTGAGCTGATCTCCTTCATAATATTCTTCAAAATGATAATTTGCCGCCGGAGCGCCATCATCATCCTTAAGATCGCACAGCTCAAAATCATGCGTGGACACAAGCGTCATAGATCTGACTCCTGACAGCTTTCGTATAACCTGTGTTGCCCCCACTATTCTGTCTGCTGAATTCGTTCCCTTGAATATCTCATCTATCAGACAGAGCATTGGTTTATCCTTTTTCTTATATTCGACCATAGTCTTGATACGAAGTATCTCTGCATAGAACGTGGATATTCCGTTGCTGACATCATCAGTCACCCTCATGGATGTAAAAATCTTCATGATATCGGCCTCCATATACGCCGCACACACAGGCGCACCTGCATAAGCCAGAACAAGATTTATTCCCAAAGTTCTGAGGAAAGTAGTTTTTCCTGACATGTTGCTTCCGGTTATGATTGTCGCGCCACCCTTAAAGCATGCATCGTTCTCAACTACCACGTCAGGTTTTATCAGCGGATGTCTCATATTTCTCGCATCGACATGAACCCTCTCATTATCGCCGACCTGAGGATAGCTGACATCTCTGGTTCTGGCTAGAACTGCAAATGACATCAGTTCCTCCATATCCGACACAGCCTTTATCCAGCCCGCAACAGATGAACCATTTTTCAGCTTCCACTTGTCCATCATCCTTCCGAGATGGAAATCCCACATGACAAGTCCGCAGAGAATCTGGTGAACGATCGGATTGTATCTGATATTGAACGCCGCACTTATGGATCTGAGCTTCTTTATAGCCGCCAGCGCTCCGGAATCATTTGACAAGTGTCCTTTGATGTCATTTAGAAGCTCACTTTCAAAATTCTCAGAAGATATGAGTTCAAACATCCTGATGTAATCTTCAATAACATACCCAAATGAGATCATAGGCATAACCGCCTGTCCTGCAACGCCCGAAAAAAGCCATGATATAAGAAGAACTGCAAAGAAGGATACCAAAGTCCAGCCTATGTTTATCCTTCCTGCTATTCCCAGTATAAATACAACGACGGTTATAGCAGGGAGAACAAATCTCATCAAATTGAAAAGCGCCGGTATGTGATCATCACCGCCACAATATGCCACAAACTCATCCGCTGTATATTTCTTCTTTTTACCTGTATTCGACTTCACACCGAGGGTCTCAAAATTCATCGAAAACTCCGGCTTATCTGCCAGTTCCTTTATGGCCCTCTGTCTCATCTCTATTGTCTTTATATTGTACTCCGGATCCTTGATACTCTTTGCAAGGCTTCGCCTGCCATCCTCAGTACCCGCTACGCATATAAACTGATACAATGAATTTGGTCCAAGAAGATCCATATCTTTCGCAACAAGATCTTCACTTTCTATATACTGACTGCCATTGTCCTCAAATTCTTTCCAACCATCGCCAAAGCGCTCTATATATCTTCTGAGTACCTCTGACTTCGCCTTCTTGTATTCAAGATCTTCACTCAGCTTTCCATGAATAAATACCAGTGCAACAAAAACAACCGAGGCAGCCATTCCCACAGCTGTGACTATGCCTCTGTTATCGTATATTCCTATTATAAGACACGCTACAGCCGCAATAAATACACATAACCGTATAACCGAATATGTGGATGACCTTCCATCAAGTTCCTTTATATTCTTTTCAAGTTTCTCTCTCTGCTCTATATATTTGTCCATTTACTCCGTCCTTCCAAGTTTACATAAATATACCATCATCTATTCCCCTGTTTTGTCTAAAACAAATACGCATGCAATACCATCACATGCGTACGTTTTATATTATTTGTCTTTATTATGCTTTTTATGTTTTTTTTCCGGCTCATCATCAGCATATGTAGTACCCTTATCTGTAACAGTCATAAGTCCCTGCTTTTTTATCAAGGCTATTGCCCCTACAAGGAACAATATACCAAGAAAGATGCATCCATACCCTATTCCGGGTTTTGACATTATCACCAGTCCTATTCCTGCAATGATCATCAGCACGGCACAAACTATATAATTCTTCTGGGCCTCATATAGCACTTTTTTTTCCTTTTTAACTTCATTTTCTTCTGCCATGATATGTTACACCTCCACTATACATCTATGAATGAATATACCATACTACAAACCTAATAGGCAAATGTTAAATGTTTGTGAAAATCGCGGGAATCTTTTATTAAATAATCATAAGAATGCACATCGCCAGTATCATTTTATTGCATTTACACTGAATACATATTAAAATATATGGACAGGTTATATAAAAAGCAGCGACATACAAAGGCATGCGGATACCATCATGCTTTCGCATGTGACATGACATTACAGAAGGGAGTTTTTCAGCATGAAGAATTTAACAAAATTAGCACTTACACTTGCCGCAGCAGGCAGCGTGTGTTACCTGTTCAAGGACAAGATCAAGGCAAGCAAAGCATACCAGACAGTAGAGTCAAATGATACAGTGAGAAAAGCAAAAGAAACGGCGTCTGACACATATCACAAAGTTAAAGAATCTGACACTGTAAAGAAGATCAAAAATTCTGACACGATCAAAAAGATCAAGGACAATGAGAATGTACAGAAAGCAAAAGCTACCGCTACTTCTACCATTCATAAAGCCAAGGAAACTGTCAATGATAAATATGACAAGATCAAAGATACCATAAAGGATAAAATGGAATCAACAGACGATGGAGACCGCGAATATTTTACGCTCCACGAGAACGAGACATCAGCAACAGAGGCGCCAAAATCCTCTGACACATCTGAGGCAACAACAGCAAAGGTTGTAACAGAAACCGTGGCAGAAGCTGAAGATGTTCTTGCTGAGGCTACAGATGCTGTAAGCAACGCAGCAGATTCAGACACATCCGATGTGATTGGCGATGAGTATATGGGACTTTCAGATGTATCAGAAGATCCTTCTGTTCTATCTGAACAGGACAAACTTGACGTGTAATATACAGATATTCTATCACCGCATGAGATTTGATCAGATATAATTTTAATACACACATATCCAGCTCAGGATGATGATGATGAGTACACAGCAGAAAGTGCCGGGAAAGATCAACGATTCTTTCCCGGCACTTTTTTCATTTTATATGTTGTTGATATAGAGCTGTTCTTCTATACTTTATTCTTGTCACCAAGATATGACATAGCCTCGTCAAGCGAGGCCTCGCTCTTAAAATTCTGCTCGTATGTGACCCCATCCACATCAACCATGATAAGCTTGTATATACGCTTACTTCCAACACCTATATTTGATGATGTCCTAAGCTTCTTGAATGTCTCTATACTGTCAAGTCTCACCACATCCGTATGCCACACACCATGATATACAAAATAGCTGTCTGTTATAGCTATGCCATCCTGATCGTAATACAGATTGTATCTGAGCTGGTTATCTATATCTCTGATCGTATTTCTGTCTGTTCTGCTGCCAAGTGCCGATCTCAGTCTCGCTGTCTTCCATGGGCAGACCAGATTATATATGCAGTAAGCAACACAATACACAGCCCATAGAACCGAAAGAACGAGCACCAGGAGCATCATATTATAGTATATCCTTGGAAAGTCCACCTCACTTATGATATGAGGATAGATACGACACTCTATCTGTCTTCTCGAAATACCGATATCCTGAGCAAGACCATCAAGTATATCATCATACTCGCTGCTTCCAGAAATGAGTCTTCCCCTCACTGTGTAGTTCAAAACTACTTCGTCACTGCTTGTAAGCAGCAGTATCGCGTATCTGCCATCCTGCTGACAATAGTAATATCCGCCGATTCTCTCAGAATCTTCATAATAATCATAACCCAGATAATCTGCCCTCTCAATGGTTATAGATACGTCATTCTCACCCAGATTGTCAATATTCTCTATATCAGCCAGAGTTCTGTATGTCCTGGTATTCATTCTGTCAAACAGTGAAAAATGACACGCCATATACATCATGACCGACGCCAATATAAGCGACACTACAACTCCCACTATTCTATTTCTCAGTATATAGCCTTCAAACTTTTTGTTTTTCAACATAATCTATAACCACTCACATGCATCTTATTTTCACAGCATGATCACAACAACTGTATACGCAGTCTTTAGAAATGGGAGCCACCACCGCCATGGCCGCCACCGCCGCCACTGCTGCTTCCGCCGCCACCTGAGCTGCTCTCTATCTTTACGCTGTGAACTTCCTTACGTATAAATATATCTCTCTTGTCAACAACCTGTGCACGGCCCTTGCTGTATGTCGAAGCCGTCGTAGTATCCTTTCCCGCCTTCTTCGAGAAATTGACAGCAAAAAATATGATAGATGCTACAAGTG
Organism: uncultured Coprococcus sp.; assembly: GCA_934270935.1. Taxonomy (GTDB): domain Bacteria; phylum Bacillota; class Clostridia; order Lachnospirales; family Lachnospiraceae; genus Coprococcus. The sequence goes on from CAKQQK010000041.1 coordinate 17,392, forward strand.
CTACAAGTGCGCATACAGGAAGTGAGATGAAATTAATGCCGCCTCCACTACTCTTCATGGCACTCTTTGTCTTCTTGAGTATCCTCTCAAATCCTGTAAACGGATCCTCCCTGAGTTTCTTGCCACCGTACTTTGTTATGCTTACCGCTTTGCTGTCACTGATTCTCTCTCTTGCTTTTCCTGACGTACAGAGATACACATATCTGTCTGTAGGCTGCCAGTTTGCAACTATAACCACGCTTGTGCTGGCATCTCTGCCATCAAGATAAGTTCCGGCCGGCCACTCTTCCCAGCCAAATCTGTATGTATCACATATCTTCTCTGCGATATCTTTTGTATTGCTCTCTATATTGCCACCAGTTGCTGAAGCACCAAATTCTGACAGATCTGTGTCCTGATCGACAGTTACAACAGCCACATCCATTCCCACAAGATCTTCAAGCTCTTTTATATCATTCCTAAGCTCTTCTTCCTCAGAATCGGACAGTTTATCGGCATAGTCAAACACCCTCTCATTAGTCCGGCACTCAGTGTTGTTCCTTGCCTCATGTTTCATATTAGCCTTTGACTTTGCAATATAAATGCCGAACAGCACAATACCTATGCCAAGCAGAACAATCATTGCAATCACAAATTTCTTCAATACTTTGCTCATTTACAACACCCCCAATAACATAGATAATCCGCCAAGGCATGCAAATCCCGCCAACCAGAGAAGTGCAGTAAGTCCCATTGCCCTGGCTGTACTTCTAGGTGATGTTCCCACGCATTTACCTGTCTGACCATTCACATAAAACTTATAGTTCTTTCCCTGGAACCTGTATTCATACATCCATACAGGCATAAGGGCAAATTTTGTGCCTGTCTGTCTGTTATTACTGTTGAACATCTCATTTGACAGGGTATCATATCCTGTTGTATACTCATGAATCCATCCCCTGTTAGCCTTGTCTGCTTTCGCCCTAGCTCTAGGCTCCACTTCATCAGGAGGCATATTATATGTCTCTGCCTCAAATCCCGACAGATATTTGTTGTCATGCTTTATAAGTGCTGTATAATCATACGGCTCCATGAGATCCATGATGCCATCCTCCATCGCAATAGATGCATCAACCGGTATACCTTCATAATTAACATGAAGTTTTCTTGCAACATCAAAATAAGAAGTTTCTGTATATCTCTTATCCCCTGACGTCCATGTTCTGACCTTTGTACCGGTGGCATGATAATCAACGTTCGAATCATAATCATACATCCAGAAAGGAACGTATATTCCCTTCATCTTCTCCAACGTCTTCTGCGATAGAAATGTTCCAGGAATGAACAACTTCCTTCCAAATTCGTCCTTCAGCTTATCCTCAGCCTCATGTTTTGATATCTTAAATGGCAAAACTACATCTGCACCATAAGGATATGTAACCTTGTCATCTCTCAGCAGATATGTGCCACACGCCGGGCATCTTCCCGCCGACTGAAATTCTGTATATGGGATCTGGGATCCGCAGTTGATACATATTACCGGGTTCTGTGATGGCACTACTTCCTGACACTCGTCTCCACCACAGCTTAGACATATCATCTTTTTTTTTGATGGCTCATATACAACATTGCCACCGCAATTCACGCATCTGTAAAGCATATTATATTCCCCCTGTCCTTTTTACTATATATTTCCCCGCAATTATGATCCTTCCTGAATGGCCGCAGACCACTCAACATATGCGTTCATTATATCACAGTAATTTCCTTTTTAGAACATAGAATTACATATCTTACCAGACTGCTACGGCATATTTTAGATATCTTACAAAATATGTGGAACGTAATTTATTATTTGTGTAACACATTGAAATGGGGCGAATATGTTATACCATGAACAAAATATTGGAGGCATACCATGAGTGACTTATCAGCAACACAGTGTGCTTGTGGAAGAAATGGACTTTCATGTGGAGGTTCATGCGGAATCAACAGCTGCACACTGATCATCATTCTCCTTCTCTGCTGTGGCGGTTGTGGTGATGGAGGCTTCGGCGGTGGCTGTGGAAATGACTGCAGTTGTATCTGGATCATCCTTCTCTTATGCTGTTGCTGCGGAAACGGCAATGGCAGCGCTTTCGGCGGCGGCTGTGGTGGATGTGGCAGCTGCGGCGGCTGTGGAAACGATTGCGGCTGCTGCTAGCATACCATCTCGCCATGCAAATGGGATTCGGTGCCGGACAGTCAAGTGGTCCGGCATCCGGGTCCGGACAGCCAGCAGGAGCAATTCTGCTGGTATTTTTTCTGTATAGATTAATAGAATGTATTATATGGCAGAGTTTGAGCATGATCATTTTGAACCATCGTCAAATGAAATGGAGCTATCTATGTTTAATGGAAACTTTCGGCATCCTCTGGACAATTTAATACGAGATGACCGGCTTTTCATCATGGAAGCCATCATTCCATTTGTCGACGATAACATGAAGGCTCCCCTGGCCATGTACATAAAATTCATGGAACTTAAGTCCATTCTGGAAGCGCTGAGAGATCCAGGTTATGTAAACTCATGCGGGCTGCACAAGGATATAAACAATCAGGATGACATATTCTCATCTCTTGCAAACTGCGGTCTCATGGGTGGCAAAGATCAATTGGAAAATATGAAAAAGGCAATGAACATGATGAATATGATGAACAAAATGAAGCAGGGTGGTGATTCGGAATCAGGTGTGACTGGCTCTGGTTCGGCCGATTCAGGCTTGACAGGCTCTGGCTTTACTGATTCAGGCACGGCTGACTCAGGCTTTACAGGCTCTGGTTTTACTGATTCAGGCACGGCTGACTCAGGCTTTACAGGCTCTGGCTTTACTGATTCAGGCACAGCTGGCACTTACACCACAGGCCCCCGTAAAACAAACCCACACCGCCAATCCAGTTTCACCCCAGACTACAATGACAGCCATTATGAAACAGACCCACTGTATCAGCACTATAACACCGGAAGTCACTCCAGAAGCCATCCGGAAAAAGACCTGTTTGGCTCGATCAAGGATTTATTTGATGAATATGACAGGAATCATTAGCCACCAACTGTAGTCTACAGACAGTAATTCATCAATGCCACCAAGAACCAACGAAGACTATTAAGACAATTCACAACCTATTAATATGATGTATAAAATATGAAAGGAATCTCAAAATGAATCTTCAAAATGATCCAAGATTAAAAAATATGCATCCGCTGAAAAAACAGATACTCTACCGCTTATCTCACACCTCTGCGTCATCGACGCCCGAAGAAATGCTACCTCAGCTTATGGAGATAAACCGTGAACTTAAAAAGAGAGACCTGTCATTCAGCAAGGCAGAGTCTGAACTTGTAATCGACATCCTCGCCGAGGGAATGTCCCCACAGGATAGACAAAGAATCAACATGATAAAGGGGATGCTTTAAAGCACCCCCGGTTCTTACAATAATCACTTATAGTTTTTATATCTGCCACATCGCACGCATCGTTTCTTTAAATGTCCTGTAAACTTGCCGCCACAATAACTGCATCTGTGCGCTCTTATAAATGCATCATGAATAAATGTCTCGTTGACTATATTATCATTTGCCAGGTTCTCATCTACGATACCTTCTTTTCCTTCCGGATTATTTCCTTCAAGCTCCATATTCACATTTCTCCCCTCTATACCACAATATACCATTTTATGTTGCCAATGGCAACATATTACTTCTTTTGTTGCTGACAGAATCTGGCTTATCTGCCAACATTTGGAAGATACTGTTTGCACAAAATATATCTAACAGCAACAGTATGTATAAATAGACGGAGGATAAAATATTGGATATCTTTGATACAGGAGTACGTATACGCAACTTAAGGAAATCACATAAATTGACACAGGAAGAATTGGCGGAGGAAATAGGAGTCACATCACACTACATATACGAAGTTGAACACGGACTCAAAACCATGAGCATCTACACCCTCGCCAACATTGCAGAAGCCCTTGATGCGCCTCTTGACTATATTGTGTATGGAAAGATTTTTGATGCAAACGACGAAACACACGATTTCTCTCCCAAGGACGATCTGTCTATCCTTATAGAAACTATCCCACTCAACAAAAGGGATAATGTATGTCGTACTCTTAAGGGAATTTTACCGTATATAAAATAAGCGCATGGCCAAATGATGCTATGCGCTGGAGATAACGAAGAAGACATCGAATATCCTCCCGGGAGATGGTTATGTTTCATCAATCCGGGAGGATATTGGAAATGTTATGATTCGTTGTCTTTACTATTTTTAGTCAACATATCCTTCATTTGTCAATACCTTTCTGACAGTCTTACCAGATACAGATATAAAGTATAAATTATATGTATCTACATTTTTACCTCTGGTGGTAACTTCCAGATAAGTGCCATAATCGATAATATCTGCTATATCTGAAGGAAATGTATGGAGAACTTTGCTATTATAGCCACTTTTTCTTATCAGTTTATTGCCTGAAAAATCATATACATAACCATAAGTGTTATCACTGGCATCAAAATAATAATTTGAATCATATTGCTTACTAACCAAAGATGTCCAATTCCCATGCATATAATAACTTGATATATATACCCAATCCTTATGCCCGGATGAATCAATTGCATAACAATCTCTTCTTGTCGTATCATCATCATAATATATTGTAACTTCCATCACATACTGACCTTTATAGATGCCTTTGCAACTTGCATATGTACCATTTTCGTTTTTGTATATACATTTTTTATTATTTCCATTTAAGTCCATTCTGTATATAGCAGTCCGCTTATATACATTTGTTCCATCATAAGTAACATAATATATATGCTTTCCTACAACAACCGGTTCCAGTCCCTTTGCAAGTCTGTGAGGCTTGCCGCCATACTTCGAAACACGATAGACATTTCTGTACCTTAAATCACTTGACCATGCATCAAAATAAACATAATCCCCTGACACAGTTATCATACTTACCGGATACAATGAAGATAATTTTTTTCTTTTACCACTTAATATATCATACCTGTATAAGCCTTTACCATCTGCTCCGCAATGCCTGTTAAAATATGATTTTCCATCAAACTGACGACCACTATAGTTTCTAAATCGTTCCTTATCCGTAACCCGAATCCTACATCTGTAGCTCTTATTTCCGAGCTTAGCTGTGATGATTGCACTTCCTGTCTTTTTGGCAGTTATAAGTCCCTTACTGTTTACCGCAACAACCGATTTATTGCTTGTATACCACTTAGGCTTACTCTTTGTCCCAACCATTTTTAGATACATGGTCTTTCCGATATCCAGCACGCATCTCGTCCGGTTAAGCCTTACTGTTGCCGCCTGTGCCTGCATGACTCCAAAGCCTGAGCCTGTTATCTGCGATGACATAAGTTCTCCGGAAAATGTGAGAACTATGGCAAGTATCACACATAATATTCGTTTTGCAGTTCTATTTCTTGTTTTCATAGAATCAGCTCCTCTCATTTCTATCGATTTCAACTTTTACATTTGAAGACTTTGCATCTTATGAATATGATAAACTTATCTCAAAACCATTTAATACACATACACCGACTTTGAATCACTTGCAGGTGATATATATGTCTTTCCATTTACCTTCTTGTAAACATAAACCTTGTATGAATATGTAGTCCAGCTTGAGGTTGCGGAGCGGTCAATATATACGCCTGTACGCCAGGATGTTATCCCTTTAATTCTCTTATACGATCCGCCATCTGTACTTCTATAAATCAGATAACCTGAAGCGCTGCTTGATCTGCTCCATACAAGTTTAACTCCTGAGTATGTGTCTACAGCCTTCGTCAGCTTTGTTGCCGCAGGAACAATCTTAAATGTTTTTTTAACGGTTCCCTTATAATTGCCTTTGAATACTATCTTGTATATATATGTTCCCACATTTCTACGTCCACTTGGAACGTATACAGTATAATCCTTGCCTTTTACCAGACGTCTTCCATAGTTATCTTTTACTATGACTGTTGAATTTCTAACTTTTCCTGTGTACGTGACAACCGCAGAATGAAGGGTGACGTTTTTGGAGGTGAGTGTCTGCCTTGTAGAATAAGTTATTATATAGTTTCCCATCTCATGAGTACGATCCCAATAGCCTGTCGATTCAAGCACTATATAATTTGTTCCTGGAGATAGTGTAATTTTATGTACTACATTTTTTTGATAAACATACCCATCTCTATATATACTATCTCCCGATTTATCAAACACTTCTATACCATACGGCATAGCTTCTTCAGATGCATATTTTAGTGTAAGCTCCTGTTTTTTATTGACTTTTATTTTATAAACATCTTTAACATCGCTTATGGAAAATTGTCCTCTTATTTTGCCCTCTACTCCAAGCAAAGTTGCGTTTCTAAAATCATCGTTAGGTTCGCCTTCGTTTGCATTTGCATCTGCGAACTTGGTTGTTATTTTAAACGATAACTCTGGGCGATCGTCATTATATTCGTACCCGGTTGTAATCTCTAGATAATATGTACCTTTACTAAGATGAAAATAAAAATTGTCTTTTCCCATGCCTAACTTATCGTTATAATACATTGTTCCACTACATTCATTATATATTTCATCTCCATCCTCATCCAAAATATTATAGTCAATTCCACTAAATTCTGTATATGTTGAAAAATTCATCTTACCGGATTTTGTCAATGTAAATTTGTATAATATTCCATCATAATATCTTCTATTGTTTTGACTCCACACCAATGCTCCGTCAACCGTCTTTCCAATAGGTAGATTAATTATTCTATATGGTCCACTCGAGGCTATCTCTACCGCATTTTCACTATAATCATCTCCCGCAAAGGCTGGTAATTTAAGCATTCCACACAC
>CAKQQK010000042.1:0-22949 GCA_934270935.1 uncultured Coprococcus sp.
GCCAAGTTACGCGTGATACAAAGCACTATAACCTTCAAATGATTATTGCAGTTGGATTTAAAGTGAATTCTGAACGAGCTGTACAGTTTCGTAAATGGGTCAATCAGATCGCAAAGGACTACACCATCAAAGGCTGGGTCATGGATGATGGACGTCTGAAAAATGGTGGGTCTGTACTTACAGTAGAATACTTCGACCGCTTGCTTGAGCAGATTAGAGAAATACATTTCATTTAGAGTATTGCAAGAAAGAAAACTGCATGATACAATATCCGAAAAATCGGAAAAGAATAAAAGGGAGATTTGTATCATGGCAATATATGAAAAAATATTTGCAAGACTTGACGAATTACACATGAGTCAGACAGAATTGTCACGGAGAACCGGGATTGCAACGAGTACCATCAGTGATTGGCGAAAGAAAAAAATTAACCCACAGGCCGACAGGTTAGTTATTATTTGTAAGGTGCTTGGTATGTCTCTTGTGGATTTGCTTTGTGACAAGGAGGATGAATTTCAACGGGAAGAGATGGATTTCTTTGTTGATGAAAAACACATTCTTGAATTATTCAGAACATCAGATAATGAAGATAAAAAAAGAATGGTTAGATATTTTGAACTTTTAGATATATGTAAAGATATCAATGCTGATTCAAAGAAAACAAATAGGAATGTCTCAATCATCCAGGATGTTGATGGAAATAATATTGTAGTAATAAACGATATTAGATTTAAAGGGAAAAGGGCTATAAATTGGAAAGAGGTTAGGACATATTTAAAAGAATTTGTTGGTGAATTTTATACGGTTGCTTCTACAGAAGATGTAATTTATATTGGTTCAGATCTTCCAAATGAATATAGTGGGTCTAAATATACACATAGCATAAAGGGAACAAATGCTAAGGCAAAAGCGAATGCCTCACAGGGAATTCCTGAGTTAATAGAAATTGCTATGGGAAAGCATTTTCGTGAAAATAATGAGGATAAACATTGGAGAAATGCAAAATATGGCTGGTATAGATATGACTCAAGATTTGCATTGCCAGTATATGATACGTCTGGGGAAATAGAAAGGTATAATGTATTTCGTGCATCGTTGATTGTCAGACATGCTGAAGATGGGAAACTATATTTATATGATATCTTAGACATAAAAAAAGAAACGAGCAACCCGATTGAGCCATAAGGCTGTACACGACAAAAAACCCATTTCTTTATATAGTGATAATACTATAATGAAAGTTTAATGTCAATACGAATATTCGGAAATGTGGGCATATAGATTAAAAAATCAGCATAACCGCTGTAGCTTGTATACAAGGAGGAAAACAAATGTTGCTTATAGGAGCCAGAATTCAGGAATACCGGAAGAAAGCCGGGCTGAATCAGGAGGAGTTTGCGGAGAAAATGAATGTCAGCAGACAGGCGGTGTCCAAGTGGGAGAGGGACAAGGCGTATCCTGATCTGGACAGGCTTGTGTGTATATGTGAGATCCTGGATGTTCCGGTCGAAGAGCTTATATATGGAAAGAGTGGGGACTCAGATGTAGCGGAAGGGGAGCACGGCGGCCATGATGGCAGCCAGGCGAATAATGTTGTTCATCTGAGAAATCTCAGGGGCAGGGGGAGATTTGCTGTGTTGAAGACGTTATTCTGCGCGCTGGCAGTCATATGTGTGTTCTGTGTGGTAGTTGTGGCGGTGCTGCTTGTGAGAAATGAGTGGGCCAGCCACTCCGATAAGAATGATGATGTACGTGTGGAGAAAGTATATCAGCAGTATACAAAGGCAGACTTGGCATATCTGGACGATGACGGCCGCAAGATCATGGATACAGTGTGGCTTGACGTTCCGGGAATAAGGGATGGAGATTATATACAGCTATATACAGGAAATGAAGGCAATAGTCTGTTCCTTGATTACATGACATCAACCATAATTGCTGCGTCGGCGGTCATGATTGTGTTTATTGTTCTGTTGATTCTCACCGGGGTTGAGATGCGAAGAATTAAGAAGGAAGATACGCTTCAGATCATACTTGAGGATAGAGTTGCCAATGAAAAAATGTAAAAAGATAATTAGTGCGATCATAACAGTCTGTATATTGGTATTTGCCGCGATTGCCGCTCTTGATTTCATGGGTGTTATCAATCTGGGCAGCGTACAGACTGCGGAAGATGGAGACGGGACCGGTCAGGTTGAAAATGAGATATCTGCTGCGGGAACAGAGCCCTGGCATATAGTGTTTAAGGGGTATGCATTCTCGGTAAGGCCGATTGGAACGGCGATCATACATGAGAGCGGCTGCCTCAACATAAGAAGCTGCGATGAGTATCTGATACAGATCAATGTGGAGGATAAGACGGTGGCGGACTTCTGGGACAACAGGAAGCAGCTTAAAGAAAATATTGAAGACGCTGGTTATGTGATGGAGCTTGATCCTGAGAAGTTCGAGATCAACGGAAAAGAATACCTCAGATACATAGCAAGTCTTGAGGGTGAGCGTGGTGCGGATTTTGATGCGTCATATTTCTATCAGCTTATATGTGATGCGGGAAAGGAGCAGCGAATCTTTACCTCGATTAGATTTGACGGAATAGATATTGATGCGATGAGCGGGGCGGAGAGGGATGCCATATATGAAAAAGCTGCCTATGAGGCAGCGAATATTATCTCTAAAGCTGTGCCAACCGATGAGACAAATGATATGACAGGCTCATACTGGCAGACAAAAGAGGTAATAGAGACAGGAATTGTGGACAGTATAGCAGATGGAGATACATCCGTGTCATATGAACTGCCAGAAGGGTATAGTCTTATGAATGAAGATCTGTCAGGTAAGACATATTATTCGGATGTTGATAAGATCACGGTCGTGACTTCTGTTGTGCCATATACCTGGATGACAGCAGCTGATATGGCTGTAAGAAAGACCGGAGCTGGAATTTCAAATGTAGTGGATGAGGGCCAGCGTGAGGTAAATGGAGTGACTTTCTATTACTATACTTATTCCGTCTTATATATAAAGAACGGAAAGAGAAGTCTGACATATAATTTTGCCGCATATGCTGATTTGAAAAATGGGGATATCTACACTATTAATAGTTTTGCTGATGACAATCCGGATGTCATGGAGCCCGGCACATACTATGATTTCATGGACATAACAGAAGAATAACTGTGATAGATTAGATAAAAGTGACAAAAATTCCGGGATTTTACTTTGCTACTCATAGTTGCCTGCATGCAACCGATTGAGGATTGATAAAATATAGCGGCATTCCTGATAATAGTGCCACTATATTTTATTTTAGGAGGATAAGATTTTATGAGAAACAAAAAAATGCTGCTGACAGGACTTGTAGCTGCGATGATGGGAATGGCTATCGTTGGATGTGGAAGTGATGGCAAATCTGCAAGTGAGACAGAGCAGACCACAAAAACTGAGGCAAAGACAGAAAATGAGGTACAGACAGAGGCAGAAGCTGAACTCGATGAGACAGAAGATGAGGCGGATGACTATTCATATGATGACGATTTCGAAGATGAAGGTTCCGATGGAGAAGATTCCAATGACGGTAATACAGATGAAGATTCTACAGAATTTACAATGCCTGTCTATGATGATTTCACACTGGCACCTGGACTTAGTGAGAATTATGTAGATCTGGACAACAGGGCATTTGTATATAATGGAAAGAAATATACTTTGGGCGAGTCTACTTTGAAGGATCTTATAGATGGCGGGATACCATTTGAGAAGAATTCACTCAATAACAGCGGCAACAATGTAAACAAAAATTACGAAACCGAAAGATACACAGCGGATATAAATGATTATGTGACGATGCAGTTTATGTTTGGCAATTTCACTGACAGCGAGCAGAAGGCTGAGGACTGTGTTCTTTCATATGTAAGATACTCACACCTTTTTGTTCCGCATCCGGAATATGACGCCAGCATGAACGCAGAGATCAGCGAGATGATGCTCGATGGAGCAAAGCAGGTGAATTTTTCGTTCCCAACAACTATCACCAAGGATCAGCTTCTTGAAAAGTGCGGCGAGAATGCAGAGGAGGATGGCAAAGTAGTCAGGTACAATGTGGATTCTGAGGTGTATATGGGGGACAGCGGTTATAATTTTGAGTTTGACGAGACAACAGGTCAGCTCAAAGAGGTCAGAATAAGCTGGCTTCCATAATCGATAAAAAAATCGGCATAAAATCCTGATATTAACGTTATAAAAAGTGCCACGAAATAGGCGATACATCCTCTGTATACTTATCGGTACGAAGGATTCGTTGTATGTCGGTGAGGGAACATATGAGTGCTATCAGTTTGCGAATGGCAGTGGATGGTATCGTCAGGTTAAGATAGCATTTACCGTCAAGGATAAAGGAATAGAGACGACAGCAAGTGTAAATTGATACCAGACTTAAGATGCATCTGGTTATATATAAAGTGCACCCACAAATGTTGGACGAAATAAAGATTAACATTTGTGGGTGTCTTTTTATTTATTCGTATGGTTAATTTATGCGCAAATCTGCCCAAAAGAGTGTATAATGGACAGAGAAAATACAAGAAGGTGCTGACATGAAATTGGAATGCAATAGCAGATCTGTCATGTCGCTTATAAGAAGTGTATTTGAGGCCGGACATACGGCGGATTAGATGGCAGCAGACTAGCCGGTAACGGAGCAGCAGGGAGGCGTTGATATGATCATAACAATAGGACGAGAATGTGGATGCGATGGAGATGAGGTTGCGATCAGACTTTCAGAGAGGTTTGGCATCCCGCATTATACAAAGAAAGAGATAATAGAACTGGCAAAGAAAAAGGGGATATACAGCAAATATCCTTTCTTCTTTGGTGAGAGAACGATAGATTCCATGATGACATCTGTGTCAGATGATTTCGTGAGCAGAAAATATACGACTCCTATGGAGGCACTTGACGAGCTCATCGGAGGTCAGGACTGCGTGATCGTTGGAAGAGCCACGGACTATGCGTATAAGGACAGGCCGGATGCGGTGAGAATTTTCCTGTGCGGAGATATAGATAAGCGCATAAAGAGGATAGCTGAAAAACATGGTATATCGGATAGAAAAGCCAGAAATCTCGTGGAAGAGACGGATGCGCGCAGAAGAAATTACCACGACTATTACTCAGGCGAGAATTGGGGATATTCAGGACACTACGATCTGTGCCTGGACGAGACGAAGCTGGGTGTTGACGGAGTTGTCTGCATGGTGGCGGCGTTCGTGGAGAGAATGAAAATAAAGTAACAGACAAAAACAAAAGCGACAGACATGTGAAAAAGGAGATTGAATCCATATAAAAGGGTTCGATCTCCTTTTTTATATAACGAAATTGCTATAAATGACATACCAAAGAGGCATGAGTATTTTGAGAGGATCTGAATTATAATGTGAAAAAATGACAGGAGACAATACAGAATGATACTACTAAAGCAGCTTATGGAGCTGTTCGTGATAATGGCTCTGGGATATTTTATGGCAAGAAAGAAAATCCTGAGTGGTGAGACTGTTAAAGATATATCCTGGATGATTGTAAATGTGACAAATCCTGCACTTATCCTGTCAGGTTTAGGCGATATTGGCGGATCCATTGATATCAGAAGCATCGGGATAGCGCTTGGACTGGCTATAGTGATATTTTTATTTCTCATACTGCTTGCAGAACCTTTGTCGAGATTGTTTGCGATGGATAAGGGCGAGACGGGAACTTACAAACTGATGCTTGTATTTTCAAATTTCGGATTTATGGGATTTCCTCTGATAAAGACCATGTTTGGGGCAGAGGGAATATTGTATGCATCGGTGTTCTGCATCCCATTCGATATGCTCATGTATACATATGGTGTGGCGGTGATAAGCAGGGAGAAACAGAAATTGCCGTTAAAAAATATATTAAACCTGGGTGTTATTGCAAGCTTATTGCTGATCGCCGGAATTCTTGCGGATATACAGCTTCCAGAGATGCTTGGGGAGATGATATCCATGCTGAGCGGTCTCACGGCACCGCTCAGTATGATGGTTATAGGTGCGGCTATGTATGGAATGCCGCTTGCCCAGACCATGAGGGATAAACGCATGATCTGCTTTTGCGTTGTAAGAATGGTGATCATACCGGTTATATGCAGTATCCTGCTGGCCTGTTTTGTCAGAAACAATGTGCTCAAAGGCATAAGTGTGGTGTTGTGTTCAGCACCAGTTGCCAGCATGTGTGCAATGTTTACACAGCAGTATGGCGGTTCATATGAACTTGCATCACGCAGCGTGGTGGCAACAACACTGCTCTCTGTGGTCACAATGCCGGTGATGTTTGTCATAGCAGGCTTATAAGCGGATCTGTTCAGGCGGATACCTTTGGCCTGTTTTAGAAATAAAACATAAAGGAGGAAATAAGGAATGATAAGTGACCTTGTAAATGATTATGTAAAACAAAAAAAGGAATACAAGACAGGACTCACTCTTGATGATCTGTGTGATGATTATGTCCCGGCAGATGAAAAGAGAGATATCTGTAAATTGAATGAGAATGAAAATATGTTTGGACCATCGCCAAAGGCTGTTGAGGCAATGGGAAGAGAGGCGGCATTGTGCAACTTCTATCCAGAAGGAAGCGGCAGGAAACTCAGAAACCGTCTGGCAGAGAGATTTGGCCTTGATCCTCTCAATTATCTGATAACAGATGGCGCAAGCATAGCTTTAAACCTCATAGGCGAGGTGTTTATCAGAAAAGGCGATGAGGTGATCATACCGAAGGTTACATATGGTGCATATAAAAATGTGACGGCGAGATTTGGAGGTACAGTGGTCACAGTGCCGAATAAAGATGATCAGAGCATAGATCTGGATGGTGTTCTGAATGCGATAACAGACAGAACGAAACTTTTGTTTATATGTAATCCAAACAATCCGACTGGCGGTGCGATACCGGCAAGTCAGATGAAAAAATTTCTGGACAAGGTTCCGGAGAATGTGATCACGGTGGTTGATGAGGCGTATATCCAGTATTACACATCCGAGGGTGGAAATGGTGTGATCGATTATATAGAGGAAGAACATTGCCATACCATAATCGTCAGGACATTTTCAAAAGTGTATGGAATGGCTGGTGCAAGGATCGGATACGCAATATCAAGCCAGGAGATAATCAGGGCACTCCGCAGTGTTGCAAATTATTTCTGTGCAAACAGAGTGTCTATAGCCGGAGCCGTGGCGGCTCTTGGCGATCTGGAATATGAAAAGATGAGCATAGAGACAATAGTGTCAGAGAGAAAAAGAGTGACAGATGAGCTTCGTAAAATGGGGTATAAGGTTTATGATTCTGAGGCAAATTTTGTATATGTGGATCTGGGTATAAAACCGTTGGAGTTATGTAAGAGACTTGAGAAATTCAATGTATATCTAAGAGGAGATTTTGAGTGCACACGAATAAGTATAGGACGGCCTGAGCAGAATGACAGGATGCTCAGTGTCATCCGCAAAGAGTTGAGAGGAGAGTGATTGGATGAGGATATTGTACTGTGATTATAAGATGTCGCCGAGTGAGGACAATTTTGTTGCTGGGTTAAAGGCGCAGATTCCAGACTGTGAGGTTGAGTGCTGGAAGTATACGGATGACGATACGCTCATAAAAAAACTGGAGGGAGTGCAGGGGCTTTTAACTGCGAATCTCAGGGTAGGAGATCATGTGCTCAGTAATGCGGATTCACTCAGGGTTATAAGTGTTGACGCAACCGGGTATGGGAATATCAACATAGAATCTGCGAAGAAGAACAACATACTTGTATGTTCGATGGGGGCATATTGTACGGAGGAAGTCGCAGATCACACCATGCTGCTGACTCTTATGCTTGAAAAAAATATAAAGGCGCAGATCCGCAATGTTGATGAAAAGAGGATATATGATTACAAGCTGTGCCCTCCTCCAGATCGTATCAAAGGAAAGAATATGGTTATATTCGGGTACGGGAGAATTGGCAAATGTGTGGCGGAGAGAGCTCAGGCATTTGGCTATAACCTGTATGCTGTTCCGCATGATAAGTCCAAAGTAGGGGCTTCGGAAGGTTCGGTCAGATTTATAGACAAGGATATGGCATGTGCGGTTGCTGATGTGCTGGTGAACAACATGAGCGAGAATCCGGAGACTTTCGAGTATTTTGGCAGGGATATGTTTGACAGACTGACCAGAAAACCGATCCTCATAAATGTCGGACGCGGCAGCGCTGTGAATGAGACGGATCTTATGTATGCCCTTAAGTCGGGAAAGCTCAGGGGAGCAGGTCTTGATGTTGTGAAGGAGGTATATCCGGATCTTGACCAGAGTCCATTTATAGGTATGGACAATGTGATAATAACACCTCACATGGCGTTCTATTCAAAGGAATCGATAGCCAGCATAAAGACTCTTCCAGTGAACAATCTCGTAAACGGACTTGAGGGAAAGCTGAATAAAATTAGTTGTATTGCTGAGTGATATAAGAAAGTCCAACACTGAAAAGGAGGCTTGTATGAAAAAAGTTGATATGATCATACGCACTGGACACATGTACACGATGTCCGGTGACGGATGTGGATATGAGTATGGAAAAGGCGTGGTAGTTGATGGTTCAAAGATTATCGATGTTATAGATTTTGAAGCGGCTGCGGGCAAATACATAGCAGAAAAATACATAGATGCCAGGGATAAGATAGTCCTTCCCGGATTTATAGACGGACATATGCATACAGGCCATGCCGTGATGAGAGGCGTTGCCCAGGATATAAATTACTGGATGATGGAGGGGATGGCGCCGTTTGAGGCTGCCAGATCCAGCGAGGCTAAGACCGCAGGAAGCAGGCTTGCGATAGCGGAAGCGATAATGAGCGGAACGACAACCATAGGAGATGACAGCTCTGATATAGAAGGCTCTGTGGAATTTATAGACAAATGC
This sequence comes from uncultured Coprococcus sp., assembly GCA_934270935.1. Classification (GTDB taxonomy): domain Bacteria; phylum Bacillota; class Clostridia; order Lachnospirales; family Lachnospiraceae; genus Coprococcus. The sequence continues at coordinate 8,963 of CAKQQK010000042.1, forward strand.
AAAATAAGAGGAAATGTGAGCGTCCGTGTCAGAAGTGCACTTCCAAAGCCGTATAAAGCCGGCGAGTTGTACGAGTTTAGCGATGAGATGGGCGGGCAGACTCTCGGTGAGGGACTCCGGCTTTATGACAAGTATCATAACAGGGATGGCGGCAGGATAAAGATCAGATTTTCTCCGCAGGGGGCGGACTTTCTGCCTCTTGATCTGCTCATGAAAGTAAAGCAGATTGCCAAAGATAAGAACACAAAACTCATACTGCATCTGGCGCAGGGATCCCGTGAGACAGATCAGATGATGATGAGATACGGAAGAAGGACGATCCCGCTTCTGGATGAGATGGATTTCTTTGACGAGGATGTGATAGGAATACACCTGACAGAGGCGACCAGGGATGAGATCCAGACTGTGGTTTCCAAGGGCACAAGTATGGTACTGTGCTCGAATTCTATAGGACTGATAAATGGCAAAGTGCCTCCGGCTGTGGAGTTTATAGAGGCGGGGGGAACAGTGGGACTTGGCACTGACCAGTCACCTGGAAACAATGGACATAACATGTTTTCCGAGATGAAAGCCACAGCGATATATAACAAGATCAAGTACCAGTCATCTACCATCATGCCGGCGTGGAAAGTCCTGAGGATGGCAACGGTGGAGGGCGCAAATGCACTCGGAATAGATGATATTACGGGTTCCATAGAGACCGGAAAGTATGCGGACATAATCCTTTTAGACTGTAAATGTCCTACCCTTGCTCCGATCTACACAGTGCCAATGCGAAATATGATCCCGAACATAGTCTATGCGGCGAGGGGACATGAGGTTGACACAGTCATAGCTCACGGACGTGTGATAGTGGAAGGCAGGATTCCACAGACATTTGACATGGAGGAGATTGTCACAAAGGCGCAGAGTTATGCCTATGAGATAGGAACCAAGGCGGCACCGCTTTTCAACGAGATAAACGGCATGAATGCACAATATATGCGCGAAAATAAATTATAGAGGTGATGACAAATGTATGATTTACTTATCAAAAATGGAACACTTGTAACTTCGTCTGAGAGTATGAAAGCTAACATCTATGTCAAGGATGAGAAAATCGCTGCTATCACCGATACCTCATCTGTGATGGAGGCTGGCAGGGTTATAGATGCAGATGGCAAATATGTGTATCCTGGATTCATAGATACGCACGTCCACTCCAGGGACGGCGGTGCTACATACAAGGAGGATTTCTTCCATTCCACCAGGGCTGCAGTGGCGGGCGGTCTCACAACTATATTTGAGATGCCAAATGCTGTGCCTGCTGTTGTGGATAAGGAGAGTTTTGAAGCGCAGAAGGCCAATCTGTTGTCAAAAGCACATGTTGATTTTGCAATGTGGGGGCTGTGCGTTGGAAGATTGAACAATGACAAGCTGCGTGAATTGTCTGAGTGCGGTGTGGGCGCGTTCAAGTTTTTCTGGGGATATGCAATAGACAAAAAGACGTATTCACTCATATACAATTATGACCCGTCGGATCCGAATGTGATCCCTCCGTTTGATGACGGGGAGGTGTACTCCATATTTGAGGAGGTGGCAAAAACGGGAAAACCAATTGCCATACATGCAGAAAATGCAGACCTCATAAAGGAGCTGACTGCAAGCGTGGATGTGTCAAAGTATGAGAATGAATTTGAAGCTCTTCTTGCCTGCCGTCCAAGTCTGGCTGAGGTTCTGGTTGTAAATACGGCCATAGAGTATGCGAAGGATACTGGAGCCAGACTTCACATACTGCATATAAGTGCAAAGGAGACCCCGGAGATCATCAGAAAGGCAAGACGCGGCGGTGTGGCGGTTACGGGAGAGACATGTCCTCACTATCTGTATCTGACTGACAGGGATTATGACCGCATAGGCAGTATGATAAAGTGTTATCCACCTGTGAGATATCAGGAGGATCAGGACGCCCTGTGGGAAAGCCTGAAAGATGATACATTGTCTCTGGTATGCTCAGATCACGCTCCGCACACAAAGGAGGAGAAGACGGGAAGTCTGTTCAAGATACCGTCCGGCATGTGTGGTCTTGAGACGCTGGCGCCTCTCATGATACAGGCGGTAAATGACGGCCGGATAAACAAGAATCAGCTTGCCAGGCTTATGTCAGAGGAACCTGCGAAGATGTTTGGAATATATCCTCGGAAGGGATCGCTGGAACTGGGGACGGATGCTGACATAACAATTGTGGATTTTGACAAGGAGTATGAAGTTGATCAGGAGAAGTTCCAGAGTGTCAGCAAAGTCACTGCATTTGACGGTATGAAGATCAAGGGATGTCCTGTGTATGGCATACTGAGAGGCCATGTGATCATGGAAGATGGAGCCATAACCGAGGATGAACCTATGGGCAGATTTATTAAGGCATAGACAACTATAACAATTTTGATATATGGTAAATCATAAAATTGGCATTTCACTAATGAAAAATAATATTATATAATCCGACTATCAACAGGAAACAAACGGTGCAAAGGGGCACATACAGAGGATCTGTATGTGCCCCTTGTGCATTAATGAAAGTTATCCCGTGGATGCCTGGCAAATACAAAATCTATTATGAAAGAAGGGAAATGTATGGTCAATTTGAAGCTTGGTGATGGAATAAAATGGCCCGGCGGGGCGAAGATAGCGGTCATGGTTACATTTGATTTTGATGCCGAATATCTTAGATATTCCAGAAACAAGAAGGGATCAATAAATTTCGCGGATATCTCAAGAGGCCAGTATGGACCGAGAGAAGGTCTTGACAGATGCCTGAGAGTTCTGAAGGAACAGGGAGTCAGATCTACTTTCTTTGTTCCGGGAGCTGTGGCAGAGCAGTATCCGGACAAGGTTGCACAGATAGTCGCTGATGGCCATGAGATTGGCTATCACGGATACAGGCATGAGAGTGAGATAGGCTATCCGATCGAGAAAGAAATCGAGAATATGGATAAGAGTGAGAAGATCCTCGAAAAAATATATGGGAAAAAGATCGTGGGACACAGAGGCTGCAACAATATCATTCAGCCATATACCATGGATCTTATAAGAAGCAGGGGATACAAATACAGCTCAGTTATGAAGGACAGAGATTGGGCGTATATATATCCTGCAAAGGAAGGCGAGACTCCGCTGGTGGAACTCCCTACGGAGCACACGCTGGACGACACGACATATTTTTATTTTACATACAGTCAGATAATAAATAAGAGCAATTATACATCAGAGTATGTGTGTGGAATATGGAAAGATTATTTCGATGAACTGCTGAGGGAGGAAGACAAGATATTCGTGCTGAAACTTCATCCGCAGATGATAGGAAGAGCGAGTCGTGCGGTGATGCTCGGAAAGTTCATCGAATACATGAAGCAGAAAGGTGCATGGATAACAACATGCGAGGAAGTCGCAGACTACGTAGTTGAGCATACAGGGAGGTGATGACGGTGGATTTTAAGAGTGTAAAGTGGCCGGATGGCAAACGAATAGCTATCATGCTTGCATTCGACATAGACGGTGAGACGCTGTGGATGTGCAGAGGAAAGGATCATATAACGAATTTTTCCAGAGGAAGATATTCCACTCTGCAGGCACTTCCGAGAATTTTGAGAATGCTTGAGGAAGAAGATGTTATCGCTACATTCTTTACCCCGGCGTGGATAGCCGAGCAGCATCCGGAGGTTATCAGAGAGGTCAGCAGACTTGGCCATGAGATAGGATATCACGGATATCTGCATGAGGTATTTGACACATATGAGGCAGAGAATGCACATATGGAAAAGGCTGAGGCTGCCATGGAAAAAATCATAGGCAAAAGACCCGTTGGAAACAGAGGACCAAGCGGACTTGTATATGACTACAGCTTAAATCTCTGGCTTGAGCGCGGCGAGATCTACAGTTCAAACTGGCGTGATTCAGACGGTCCGTTCATTCATGAAGTTGATGGCAAGCCGGTGCCTTTGGTGGAACTTCCGAAGGATTCGATACTCGATGACACTGCATACGATATGTATACAGAGTGCGAGCCGGTTCATTTTAATCTGAGAAGCGGAGCCGAGATGACGCAGGTCTGGAGAGAAGAATTTGATGCACTGGCAGCAGAGAACAGGATGATCAATTTCGTGATGCATCCTCAGTTCATAGGAAGACCACACAACATATGTCATCTTAGAAAACTCATACAGTATATGAAAGCAAATGGTGCGTGGTTTGCCACAAATGAACAGGTGGCAAATTACATTCTCGACCAGAATGGAGTGAAGAGATAGGATGCGTTTATTGATCATCAACACCGGACACGGGCTGAGCAAAGAAGACATAAAAGCCAGAGTCGACAGAATGCAGAGTGTGGCTGCCGGTGATACAGAGATAGTCATGGAATGTCTGGATGACACTGATATATGTATTGACTCCCAGATGGATGTTGCATTTGCAGCACCAGAGATCATCAGGAAAGCCATAAAGGCGGAGAAAGAGGGGTACGATGCAGTTGGCATATATTGTACCAGCGATCCCGGACTTAGAGCGTGCCGTGAGGCGGTTGACATTCCTGTTGTCGGTGCCGGACAGGCGTCATATCTTACAGCAGCCATGCTTGGAGATACGATATCGTTTATCACAACGGCAGAGACAAGACGAAGTGAAAAGACTGAGTTTGCAAGATCGTGTGGGATAGATATATCAAGGCTTGTGTCAGTCAGAAGTGTAGAATATGACATTTGGCAGGAGAGTGGCCATACCGGAAAGAATCAGCTTGTCAAAAGACTTGAGGATCTGATCGGCAGATGTAAGCAGGAAGATCACGCAGATGTGGCGATCCTTGGCTGTCTGTCATTTGCCGGGCTTGGACCGGAACTTAGCAGAAAGACGTCGATTCCTGTTGTTGATCCGGCTTATGCGCTGGTATCTGTCATGGAATCACTTGTACATCAGAAACTGAGTCACAGTAAGGCTTCATATCCACATCCACCTGTCAGGGTGAGACGCTGGGGAGCCGGAGTGACTGATATATAAAAAAAGATACAGTAAAGGAGAAATGATTATGAGAAAGAAAATTTTATCACTTGTATGTGGATTGGTACTTGCAACAGGTTTACTTGCGGGATGCGGCTCAGGAGACACTACAGAGTCAACAACCGCAGCAGCAAAGTCGGAGGCCTCTTCTGATTCTTCAGAGGATGCAGCAAAGCCTCTTGATGGCAAACATCTTGTATTTGGAGTCAATGCTACATTTGCTCCGTTTGAGTATGTGGACGGTACAGACAGCGATGGAAATGAGGTCCTTGCGGGACTTGATGTAGATCTGGTCAAGAAGATGTCAGAGATGCTTGGCTTTACATATGAGTTCAGCGACATGGAGTTCAACGGACTCATCGGTGCCATCGGAAGTGGAAGATGTGATGTCATAGTATCAGGAATATCCATGAATGAAGAGCGTGCTGCAGTTGTTGATGCAACAGATCCATATTTCATGCCGAAGATCTCTATTTTAAGCTATGCTGATAACGAGTTCAAGGATGTGGCGTCACTTGAAGGCCACAGCTGTGGAGTTTCACTTGGAACAGTATATGACACTATTTGTTCTGACAATGGAAAGATTGATGTGAAGACATATGATTCAACAGCCATCGCATTCCAGGATCTTCAGAATAAGGGCGTTGAGGCGTGTATGTTTGATGCGACTCAGGCACAGAAGTTCATAGATGACAATCCAGACCTCAATCTTGTGAGAAACCTTCTTCCGGATTCGTACTGCACAGAATATGAGGTTCAGGGTTACTGCGTACTTGTTCCTAAGGGTGATACTGAGCTCCTGGATGCTTTCAATCAGGCTATAGATGAGATGCAGGCTGACGGAACACTCAATGAGTATATCAAGAAGTGGTGTGGCGAGGACTACATAACAGAATAATCATATATATAAAATGATATGGAGAGGAAACAGCATGAATATTGATTTTTCTATTTTAAAAGATTATCTGCCTCTTTTTAAGTCGGGATTTATAACAACATTACAATTTACCGGGTTATCGCTTGTAGTCGGTTTTGTTCTTGGATTTGTATTGTCACTTATCAAAGTTTCCAAGAGCAAGGTGATGCTGCCGCTCAGAGCTTTCGCAGCGTTCTATACGTCGGTGTTCAGAGGAACACCACAGCTTGTTCAGCTGTTTCTTGTCTACTATGCGACACCGCAGTTGTTCGATTACAAGATATCACCACTTGCGGCAGCAGTTCTCTGTTTTGGACTGAACTCGGCAGCCTATATATCAGAGACTCTCAAAGGTGGAATACTTGGAATTGACAAAGGTCAGGTGGAGGCGGCAAATGCACTTGGAATAACATATGTGAGAACAATGGTATTTATCATATTCCCACAGGTACTTAAGATAACACTTCCATCACTGGTAAATGAGGTGATAACACTGCTCAAGGGTTCATCACTTGTATCAGTAATAGCCTGCATGGATCTGATGAGAGCCGCAACAAAGACTGTGGCAGCTACGTTCCATTCATTTGAACCATACATATTTGTAGCACTGATTTATTACGTGATAGTTCTTGTTCTTTCCTGGATTTCACGGTATCTCGAAAGGTGGGTGAGTGTAAGTGATTCAAATTAAAGATCTGCACAAAAATTTTGGAGACCTGGTGGTTTTAAATGGTATAAATCTTGATTTTAAAGATGGAGAGGTTGTGAGTATTCTTGGTCCTTCCGGATCGGGAAAGTCGACACTCATAAGATGTATCAACAGGTTGGAGACACCGGATGCCGGAGAGATCTACATAGACGATGAGCTGGTCACAGACAATGCCAGACAGCTCAGAAAGATCAGGCAGCACGTTGGAATGGTATTTCAGCATTTTAATCTTTTCCCTCATATGACGGTTCTGAAGAACATGATGTTTTCGCCTGTACATGAGAAGAAGGAGAAGAGAAGCGTTGTGGAAAAGCGTGCCAGAGATCTTCTGAAGAGAGTTGGTCTGCTGGACAAGGCTGACGTATATCCGGGAAAGTTGTCAGGAGGTCAGAAACAGAGAGTTGCGATAGCCAGAACATTGGCTATGGAACCTGATATTATTCTGCTGGATGAGCCGACTTCAGCTCTTGATCCGGAGATGATCAAGGAGGTTCTCGATGTAATAAAGAGCCTGGCTGATACAGGAATAACCATGATACTGGTGACTCATGAGATGAGTTTTGCCAGGGAAGTGTCGGACAGGATACTGTTTCTCGATGACGGACATGTGGTGGAGGACACAACACCTGAGCAGTTCTTCACGAATCCGACCTCAAAGAGAGCACAGGAGTTCCTGGCAAAGATGATGTGATAATTTGTAAAAGCAAATAGCTGCAAAGGTGCAGTCAAAGAGTGACGGATACTATATAACCTCAATTCCCGACACCTTTATCTGTAAGATATCTTATTCAGAATAGAGATGGGAATTGAGGTTAAATCATTTAATAAAGGAGCGTGGATTATGGCAAAGCTACCGGTGAATCTTCACAGCGTGGAAGATATAGGATATGCAGAATATGTATTTGGCAAGTTTTATAACATTGGAAGTACGGGAACTGGCGGAGTTACAAGGCTGGGATACTCCAGTGTGGAGGACGAGATGCATGAAATGTTCAGGAAACTTGGTGAAGAGGAGGGTTACAGATATATAACAGATGAAGTCGGAAATTCATATATATGCAACACTGATGATGACGATTATTATCTGATAGCGTCCCATCTGGATTCCGTCATAGAGGGCGGAAGATACGATGGCGTTGCCGGTGTTATCGCTGGAATGATGGTTCTCAGATGGATAAAGGAAAATGAACTTGATATCCCTGTCCGTGTGGGCGCTTTCAGATGCGAGGAGTCCAGTAACTTTGGCAAATGTACCATAGGAAGCGGACTTATAACAAATGAAGTGTACAAATATGGAATAGGAGAAGCCATAGGAAAGGATGGACGCACACTTGCCGAGATCTTCAAAGAAAGAGGATATTCACTCCAGCCTAAAAGGATAGAGGGAGTAAAAGAATATATCGAACTTCATATAGAGCAGGGAAAAGTCCTTGAGGAGTATGGAGATAAGATAGGAATAGTGAACACCATAGCAGGACCAAAAAGATTTATACTTCACATAATCGGTCAGGCAGAGCACTCAGGTGCAACACCTATGGATATGAGAAATGATGCGTTATGCGGGGCTGCTGAGATCATAACCGAGGTTGAGAGCATAGGCAGGGAGGAGGCTATATGGAAGTCTGTTGCGACTGTGGGTGTCATCACAAACCAGCCAAATGCCATGAATGTGATCCCGGGCGAGGTCACACTTGGAGTTGATATCAGGGGCGTAAATGTGGACAGCCTCAACCGTATGGAGCAGAGGCTGAAAAATTCGGCAAAAAAGATATGTGAGAAGAGAGGACTGACTTTCTACAAAGAAAAGATTAGTGAGATACCGCCTATAGATATGTCCACCGAGATGCAGGAAAAACTTAGCAAGGTGGCAAAGGATCTCAAGATCCCACACAGGATAATGATGAGTGGTGCAGGACATGATGCAATGTCATTTGAGAAGATATGTAAGACAGCACTCATATTCATTCCGTGTGATAAAGGAGTCAGCCACAACAAACATGAGTTTGCAACTATAGAGAGCATTTGTGATGGAGCCCGGGTTATATTTGAGTTCCTGAAAGGAGAAAGCGAATGATACTGATCAAAGACGGCAGATTGGTGGATCCGCTCAGCAGAACGGACGAGATAAGAGATCTTGTTATAGATGGTGATACCATAGTCAATATAGGTAAATTTCACAGAAGTGAAGAATATGAGAGAATTATCGAAGCAAAGGGCTGCGTGGTTGCACCTGGGCTTGTGGATGTGCATGTTCATTTTAGAGATCCTGGATTCACATACAAAGAAGATATGGAAAGTGGAGAAAAGGCAGCTTTTGCAGGTGGATTTACAACGGTTGTTTCAAGGACAAATACCAATCCGATAGTGGACAGCCCGGAAGTTGTGGATTATATAGTTGAAAAGGCGTCGAAGAGAAAACTGCACATATATACCACAGCGGCCATAACAAAGGGACTGAACAATATGGAGCTGACAGATATGGAGAAGCTCAAGGAGCATGGTGCAGTCGGATTTACAAATGATGCTGCTGCGATCATGGATGAGCAGCTCATGATAGATGCTATGAGGGAGTGTGAGAGACTCAATGTGCCGATAAGTGTTCACGACCAGAATCCAAATCTGATAGACAATCTTGGGATAAATGAAGGACGAGTGTCAAGACAGCTTGGCATTAAAGGAAGCCCGAATGTGGCCGAGGATACTCTTGTTGCAAGGGACTGTATGCTGGCACTTCACACGGGATGTACTGCAGTCATTCAGCATGTGAGTACAGCAGCATCGGTGCATCTTCTCAGAATGGCGCAGCAGATGGGCGCAAAGATAATTGCAGAAGTAACGCCACACCATTTTTCGCTTACAGAGGATGCACTTCTGACGAAGGGCACTGATGCAAAGATGGATCCGCCTCTCAGGACGAGTGAGGACAGATTTGCGATACTTGAGGGTCTCAGGGATGGAACTATCTCCATCATAGCAAGTGATCATGCACCGCACAGCAGGGAGGAAAAAGATCTTCCACTGCTTGAGGCTCCGTGCGGAATAATTGGGCTTGAGACTGCACTCCCGGTTGCTGTCACTTACCTTGTGAAGAAAGGCCATCTGACAATGTGGAAGCTTATAGAAAAGATGGCGCTGAATCCGGCACAGCTTTACAATCTGGATGCGGGGTACATATCAGAGGGCGCAAAGGCGAATATTGTCATATTCAATGAGGAAGAGTCGTATGTCGTCGACCATTTCTTTTCAAAATCAGACTCATCTCCGTACAAGGGGGAGCGGCTGTATGGCAAGGTCAGATATACTATATGTGATGGGGAAATAGTTTACGATAGTGAACGCGACGGTTAATTTAATTAGGAATTGCTGCATTAATCTTGATTGTGAAATTGTGCTGATGTATTATCGGTAAAAATCAAAATTTGCAAGTTAAGTAGGGGGCTTTAGTTCATGGACTTAAATTATCTACTGTATTTTAAAAAAGTCGCTGAGATGCAGAATATAACAAAGGCTGCAGAGCAGTTATCGATCACACAGCCGGCACTGAGCCGGGTAATTCACAATTTGGAAGATGAAGTGGGATATAAATTATTTGACAGGTTTGGGAAAAATATAGTTCTCAATAAAAAAGGTGAGGTGTTTCTGAAGTTTACAGACGATACACTATCATACTATGAGCGGACAAAGAATGATATGAAGGATATGGAGATGCGGGAACAGAGATGTGTGAACCTTTCTATGAGGACGTCATTGTGTATACTTCCTGCACTTATAAAAGGATTTCAAGAACTTTATCCGGAAATAACTTTGAATGTGGAGAGAAAACTCGCAGAGGAACAGGAAGAGGATGCGGATGTGATCATAGATACTTCTCTGACACCGGGAGACGGTGAAAACACGATCACTCTTGTGGAAGAAGGTTCGAGACTCCTGGTATCAAAACAGCTTCTGGAGGATTATCCTCCTGATGCCACGCTGAAAGATTTCAGCAATGAGACATTCTTTGTACTAAGAGGAAGTGTCCAGAAGGATATAACAGAGATGGCATGTAAAAACGCCGGATTCACTCCTAAGATAAGTACGGATTTTATAAGCAGTGTAACGATACATTCATTTCTGGAAACCGGACTTGGAGTCTCCATAGTGCCTGAAAAACTGTGGAACTGCACCGCGCATCCAGGCCTTAAAATGATGGATATACCTATTATGGCATGCAAGAAATATATGGTAATGAAATGTAACGGTTCGGCAAATCAGAATATACAGGCATTTAAAAGATTTTGTGTTGATTTTTTTGAAAAACTTGATGCAGAGGACTGCCTGAATTATTTTGAGTCAGATATTTTGAAGGGAAGTAAGATAAATGAATAATTATATAATAACAATAACGAGACAGTTTGGAAGCCTTGGAAGACCGATAGCAGGCAAATTGGCTGAGATGCTTGGCATAGAATATTATGACAGGGATATAGTTGAGCGTACAGCGAAAGAAATGGGGGAAAATATAAAGGTTATAAGTGAACAGGAAGAAAAAGCTGATGGAAACTTTGCCTGGATGAAGATCCCTTTTGGAATTGCAACATCAGAAAAGCAGGACGCAATATTTGATATCGAAAGGGAAGTGATCGAGAAATGTGTATCAAAGCAGTCGTGTATAGTAGTCGGCAGATGCGCAGACGCCGTTCTCTCAGATAGAAAGAATGCGATCCATGTCTACATATATGCACCATTTGAAGAGAGACTGAGAAACTGTGTTGATATACTTAAGATGGATGAGAAGGAAGCCCGAAAAACAATAAAAGAAGTTGACAAGATGAGAGATGCATATCACAAGAGATATGCCGGATTCCTTCCAGGTGATCCGGAACACAAGAATATCCTTATAGACAGCAGTATGCTCGGAGTGAACGGAACAGCAAAGTACCTTGCAGAGCTCATAAGTTATAAGTTTTCATCCGAAGAAGGAGAAATATAACCACAGGTTTACTTTTAATCTGTAGTTTAAGTGTGCTATATTAAATACAGATTCCTGACAGTGCAGCACATAGGTGTCGTCAAACATTTTTTGTTATATATTAAGATATCATCCCTGCTATATGCATAACAGGCGTAAAAAAATAGGTGGAAACCTGGTGTATAGTAGAAAAAAAGGGAGGTATAATCATGGCACAGACAAGTTTTCCGGTTATTGATCTCAAAGCCACAGGCGAAAGGATCAAGGAAATAAGGCAGCAGAAAGGAATCACAGTTAAGACATTGCAGACATTCCTGGGGTTCAATGAACCTGTGTCGATTTACAAATGGCAGCGAGGCGAATGCCTGCCGACATTTGACAATATGTATGCAATGGCCTGCCTCTTCGGGGTGGGGATTGATGACCTCCTGGTGGGAAACCGCCAGGAGGTTATTTTTATACATATTAGACAAATAAAATTATAAACTTTGCTTTATCATAACTATGTGATAAAATTATATTTACATGTATAATAGTGTATTTTCCCATATAATGGCTTGTTATATATATGATATAATAATAAAGTCAAAAATGGGGAGATTGGGCGATTGTGTTCAGAAATGATTAACAGATAATATGGCAAGGGAGATAGAGAATGGCTGGGATTATGAACATAAAACCGGGTACAAAGATGAGGGCGGCTCTGGATGTGTCTGCAAATCAGGAACCGAAATTTAATATGATGTGCACCTTTAACAAGGCACTTGATGAATCTGCGTTTCTGGTATCTATCCCTATGGTTGACTCAAAAGCTTACATACCGGATGAGAATCAGAAGATTCTGTTCAGATACGGCGAGGGGGAGAATTCCCAGGTCGCAGCAGGGTATGTGGACGATGTTGTCAAAGAAGGAATCAGACGTTACTGGAAGGTCAGAAGGGTAGCGGAGAACAGACAGTTTGTAAAGCGTGTTGATGTCCGTATGAAGGTTGAACTGCCGATCACATATATGCAGGACACATGGGCACTCAACGCACAAGGTGAGATAGACAAGGAAAAAGGCGAAACAGCCGATATATCGAATAATGGTCTTGCGGTCTATATGAACAGATGGTTTAATGTAGGCGAGTCGTGCAGATTTACACTCCCGCGTATAGGAAATGCGACAGATGGCCAGGAAGCTCAGGATGTGGTGGGTGTTGTGTGCTGGACCAGAGAGCTGCCAAAGGGTGGTTCGTACAGATTTGTGACAGGTATACAGCTCAGATTTGCGGATATTCAGGAACGCGGACAGATGCAGAATTACGTATCATACGTGAAGAAAAGGTACAAGTTGTAAATGCTTGTGACTGACTGGTGACAGGATGGATAAAGATAAAGACAAGATGGCTGGGATCCCTGCAGCAGATGAGCAGGATCCAAAGCCTGTTGATGTTGATAAAGTAAATAGTGATGCTTTGACAGCAGAGGATTCCGGGAAAGTCTCTGGTGGACAGCCCGGAACAGAGGGCATGAGAACCCGTGAGGGGAAAAAGCCTCGCATGAGCCGCAGGGAGAAAAGGCTTTCAAAGAAAGCTGAGAGAGAGCAGATCCTCCGTATCCGGGAGCTTGAGGAGCTCATGAGCCAGACCGGCGGTGACGTGGATCCAGAGAAGATAGTCAGCATGTACGTCCCCCACAGACGCAGGAGACGTATAGGTGCGGCACTGCTGCGAATGGACAGATGGAGACTCATTTTGCTTGGACTTCTTTTGGTTGTGTGTGTTCTCTTCATAGTAGCATTCATGCAGGAAAAGATGGGCAATTTCACCATCAACCTGAACAGACTTGAGCTGTACCGCAAGGGAATAAGCATAGCTGATACGGGAACATTTGATGATGCTACGGCGAGGCTGACAGCGGACGCCGTGGTTGATGCAACCAATATATCCATAGATGATATCCCGGATGATGTGGATGAACTTGAGGGAAGCCACAACGGCAAGAACTATATGGCGTATACATATTACATAAGGAATGCCGGCAAGGAAGACCTGGGATATGTTGCAAGAGTCAACATAGATTCCTGTGCAAAGGGTGCAGAGAAAGCAGTCAGGGTTGCAGTGTGGCGCAATGGCAAAAGGGTGGTATATGCAGCACCCGCAACAGATGGCATGCCCGAGGACGGCTGCGAGAATTTCGAGTCTGACGAGACTGTGTGCTCCTACAGTGAGGACAATTTCCTCGTGGGGAATGTCGATAAGTACACGATAGTGATATGGATGGAGGGCGATGACCCTGAGTGTGTCGACTCGATCATAGGCGGCAGCGTGCAGTTCAGCATGAGGATCGACGCAGACTATGACGATGAGACGAGTCTTCTGTGGAAGTTTGTCACAGA
>CAKQQK010000043.1:0-22884 GCA_934270935.1 uncultured Coprococcus sp.
GTGGTGAATGTTGGGAATTTTTAGATTTGAAAGCGCATTTTGTCGGGCAGATCGACGAAAGAGAATTCTCCTTTGTATTAGTAGCTTCGGATAATAAGATAGGTATAAGGTCAACTATCTCTGACAAAGGTATGGAATTTTCACTGTTAACAGAAGAGTTAGAAAGATTTAGGGTTGTTGTACAGTCCTCAAATTATAGCTTATGTGATTACTTGAAATATTACCAACCAACATTTTACCTACCCGATTTTTCAGCTGTTTGTAATAATGAATATTTTACAGTTAGTCAGAAGGAAAGTATTGTAAATAAGGAATGGTTTGAAAGGATTGATTGGAGTGAATACGATATTACAAAAGAGTTTAGGAAGGAAGATGATATTGGAAAATTATCAATACAGGATTATGTAAATAAACGGCTTACACAAGAAGGGGTTGAATATTGTTACTATGATCATGGTACTGGTGAGATCGCTGATTTTATTTCTGGTAGAATTGAAAGTCATAAATTGGTAATTACATTGTATCATTGTAAAGGCTCATCAGGTGAAAAGCCGGGTAATAGGGTAGGTGATATATATGAAGTTTGTGAGCAGGTAATAAAATCCAGTATATGGTTGAGTAATGTCCATTTTAAAGAAAAAGTGAAAGACAGATATTTACATAATGATAACCCATTTTCCTATAGGCAGGACAAACCTTTGGTGTTAAAGGAATTGATGGAAATGGTTCATGGTAATGTAGAGTATCAGTTGGTTATAGTTCAGCCTGGTATTTCAATTAATAAATTACAAAAAAAGATGGAGCCCACACTGGCAGCGTGTAACACGTTTTGTGTTAATAGGGGATATAGGGAAATAAAGGTGTGGTGTTCTTAATAATTTAAGTAGAGAATAAAAAAGCAGAGAGGTAGGTGTTATTAAAGTATGTTGAACAAATTATTACAAGTATATGAAAATAAAATATTGAGCGAGAAAACGAAGAAGGATTTAGGCTGGCTTGGGTGGGGATACATTATTTTGGGTGTAGTGTGCTTAGTTTCTTTTTTGATATTTGAAATTATACATAGTTATGTTGCGGCAGTAATATCGATTACGTTACTTGTGGTTGTATCAGTAGCATTTATTATAGTATCAAATAAGTTATTTAAGTATGATGAACAGAATTTGAAACAATATAAAACAGAAACTGTCGATAAATTTCAGGAGATTTTAAAGGAAACGGGGTTATATGGAGAAAAAACAATAAAGGTTATAATAAGCCAATGTGAAGAATATGAAAATGATAAAGGAGAGATTTTTTGGGGAGAACGTTTTAAGGCAGTCTTTACATTGGTGATTTACCCAATCATGACTGCTGTTGTAGCAGTTATTGTAAAAAACATGTCTGATCAAATAATGATAGAATGGTCAATTTTTATTATTGGAATGATTATAATTGTTTATGTAATGATTGCGCTAATTTATCCCGTGATTGCGGATTACACTAATAAATATAAAAGAATAGCGAAGATGATGAGACAAGATTTGGAATATATTTTAGCAATAAAAGAACAACAAGAAATATAGCGGTGTACCTAGATGATTGTAAAGCGGGATTCATAACCCGCCACCGCTTTAAGCGAGGATAGCGCAGCGGGGAAGCGCAGTACCATTTCTGGTAAAGGACGCAGGTTCGACTCCTGCACCTCGCCTTTACAATTGAATATTGCTATTGGTAAAGATGTTATTTGAGAAAATTAAATTTTCTCAAAAAATTTCCCCATCACACCCTTGACACGAAGGGGTACGGGAAAGACTTACGCGTCGGCATTTGCTATGCGTGAGCTCGGATTCAAGAGAGTGTTATTTCTTGTCCATCGAGCGTCACTTGCTGTACAGGCAAAGAAATCGTATAAGAGAGTTTTCGGCAGCACGATTTCTGTAGGATTGGTAGGTGCTGGCTATCATGAATACAATAGAGATTATGTATTTGCCACTGTGGAGACGTTAAATAGGGATGAGCATTTGCAAATGTATGATCCAGCCGAGTTTGATTGTATTATTCTGGACGAGGCCCACCATAGCTCGGCAAATACATACCAGAAGGTTATGAATTACTTTACTCCACGTCTATTCCTTGGCATGACAGCTACGCCTGACAAGAGAAATGACAATGATTCTGGAGAAAATATTTATGAGATATTTAATCATCAGATAGCCTATGAGATTCGTCTGCAGCAGGCAATGGAAGAGGACTTGCTGTGTCCATTTCACTATTTTGGAATTACTGATTTATCTGTTGTACAGGATACCAAGTCAAAGAATCTATCTGAAGAAGATTTTAATAAATTGGTTTGTGACGAGCGTGTAAAGCATGTTATAGAGCAGTCAAATTATTATGGTTACAGCGGAGATCGTGTAAAGGGCCTGATATTTTGCAGCCGTAATCGGGAGTGTAAGGAACTTTCAAAGAAGTTCAACGAATTAGGATATAGGACAGTTGCACTTAGTGGTGAGGACTCAGAGATGGTTAGGCAGGATGCGTTTGAGAGGCTTGCTATGGATGAGAGAGACGCAGCGGCAGATAAGACTCCTATAGATTATATTTTCTCTGTGGATGTCTTAAATGAAGGTGTTGATATTGTCGAGGTAAATCAGGTCATCATGTTGAGACCGACTCAGTCTCCAATTGTTTTTATACAGCAATTGGGAAGAGGCCTTCGAAAAGCAGAGGGGAAAGAATACGTTGTAATCCTTGATTTTATTGGAAACTATAACAACAATTTCATGATACCGATTGCCTTATCAGGAGATCGAACATATAACAAAGATAATATCCGTAGATATGTCATGGAAGGTGAACGGATGATTCCTGGTGCCTCCACGATTCATTTTGACGAAATAAGTAAAAAAAGAATTTTTGCGTCGGTTGATAACGCAAACTTTAGTGATATAAGGCTCATTAAAGAGAATTATACGAACCTCAAGAATAAACTTGGACGTATTCCCAGATTGAGGGATTTTGATGAATACGGTGAGATGGATGTTATTCGAATCTTTGATAATAACAGTCTCGGATCGTATTATAAGTTTTTAGTGAAATATGATAAAGAATACAAGACTCGCTTGCCAGAGGATGAAGAAAAAATAATCGAATTTGTTTCTAAGAAATTGGCAAATGGAAAAAGAATTCAGGAACTTCAGATGTTGAAGAGAATACTTACATATGCCCGGGGCCTAGCTAAATTTGGTTTGTTTGCCGGCCTTTCAGAGGACATGAGGAAGTATGGAAAAGATGTCAGTCAGGATCAGAAGGAAAACATTGTAAATGTTATGACTAATGAATTCCCGGCTGGAGCGAGCAAGAAAACTTACGCGAAGTGCGTGTTTATTGAGAAAAAAGAAAACGATTATTGCCCAACAAAGTCATTTTTACAAATGCTGTCAAATGGCGAATTTTATGATATCCTTCAAGAACTTGTTGAATTTGGTATTAGCAGATACGAGCGTGATTATAGTAATACATATGATCAGACAGATTTTGTTTTGTACCAGAAATACACCTATGAGGATGTCTGTCGCCTTCTCAATTGGGAGCAGAATGAAGTTCCGTTAAACATTGGTGGATATAAATATGACAAAAAGACAAAGACATTTCCGGTGTTCATCAATTATGATAAGGCAGAGGATATTAGTGACACAACGAAATATGAAGACCATTTTGTCCCTGGCTTTAGAGATCGTTTGATAGCTATTTCAAAGTCGGGTCGAAGTTTGCAGTCAGAGGATGTACAGAATTTCCTTAAAGCGAAGGAAAGAGGAATTCATGTAGAGCTTTTTGTAAGAAAGAATAAAGATGATAAGATTTCTAAGGAGTTTTATTATCTAGGACATATGACAGCGAGTGGTAAAACTAAAGAATTTAAAATGGCGAACACAGAGAAAACAGCAGTGGAAATTGAATGGATACTTGATGTTCCGGTGCGTGAAGATATTTACGAGTACATTGTAAATTCTTAATTGGAGGATGTTATGAAGACAATAAGAGTAGTTGCTGCAGTAATTGTAAGAGAAAAAAACAACCAAAAGCAGATATTTGCAACCCAGAGAGGATACGGAGAACTTAAAGGGGGATGGGAATTCCCTGGAGGAAAAATAGAAACTGGTGAAACTCCACAGGACGCGCTGGTCAGGGAGATAAACGAGGAACTGGATGCAAGGATAAATGTTGGAGAATTGCTTGATACTATAGAATATGATTATCCAACTTTTCATTTGTCGATGGATTGTTTCTTGTGTGAGTTAGCGGCAGATCATCTGGAGTTAAAAGAGCATGAAGATGCGAGGTGGCTCACTATAGAGGCGCTTGATTCTGTCGATTGGTTACCAGCTGATGTGACATTGGTGGATAAGATAAAGCGTAGGCATAGAGATATGTAATATTTGTAGTGGTGTAGAAATATTTATAACAGATGATGAAGGGATAAGGATGAGGCTTGGAATGGAGATAAGCCGAAAACTGTGAAATGAGTTACAAATAGATACAAAGGGATATGTTGATTGTGATAAGCTTACGATAGAGAAGTATAATGAATTAAAAAGAAAATAAATAATAAGAAAGTGTGTGTTATACTTATAAAAGAAATATCTTATAAGGTGTTATACCAAATAAAATGTGGAGTTATAAGATAAATGGGAATAAGTTAGTAATGTAAGAAGAATATTTGAGACGATACAGAGGATGGTGTAGGAATATGTTTAGTGAATTAAAAAAGTCGATTCATGATTTTGTAAAAAGTGTCATTTTTCATACTCCAAAGGATAAATTGAATGAGTGGGAGATTAAGCAGATAAAACAAAATGGATTGATACATTTCTGTAACAAAAAAAATGTAGATAATATAATTAAAGAGGGAGTAAAAGGTGGACTAAAGGCACCTATGATGAAGAGCGAAGAGAACTTTACATGGTATTATATTAATATAAAAGAGAATTTTGAGATAAATAAGAATAATGTTCTAAACAAGGGTGTACGGGAAGAATATGATATGTATGTTATAATCAAACAATTAACTGACGAACAAATAAATAGGTTGAGGATAAGACGTGAATTTGATGGAGCAGTAATTTACCCAGGTACGCTGAAGACTTATGATATGACTGCGGGATATATAGAGATGTAAAGAAATACGTTAGAAAACATATGATGGGTTAGAAGAAATGGAAAACAAACGAAAAAACGCAGTCCTGGAAATCCTAAACTACTGGAAAATCACAGAATTTCTAGGTCAGACCGACATTCCGCAGGAAAGCACAGAGAACAAAAAGCTAATTAAAAATATTAAGAATGGCAAAGAGGTTAAGGCAGAGAAGATCGAAGTATTCCTTGATTTGCCAGCTTTGTCGTCTCCTGATATTGATCTGGAAATGATCCTGGAAAAAGACAGGGACGACTATGCGAAGTTTCCTTCGGTTGGTGATGAGATCCATTTTTGTCTGGGGAAGGTAGAGCGGAATACAGTAGTTGATTATCTTGAGAAGTTTATAGAGGATAAATCCGATAATCCTGAGATAGCTTATCCCCAAAAGAGCGCGATCGCATGGTGCTCATTCAAGACAGATACGAAAGGTGTGTATCTTCAGAACAGTTTCAAACTGTCATCGATACTGTGGGCAGTTGCCAAGTGGGATGAGACAAGATCGCATAATAGTCATGATTTTTCTCTTGATACTAGCGAGTATGAAGAGCTTGTTGGAGAGATTGATGAGGAACTGCAGGATCAGAATGTCGATGAGTTCATTTCAACCATATATGAAAAGATTTTTAACGAGTATGTGAAACGCAGGTTCTCAGATGCTCCTCAGGAATCGATGGGAATTGCCGAATACAACAGGTATGCGAGCGAACAGGCCAGAGATGCGGACGAGGATGCATTTGACTATGCGGATCTGGGTAAAAGCTTCTTTTTGAATGACATTATCCAATTGTCAGAGCTGGTTCAGAACGGGAACTTTGGCGATGGGAATGAATATGAGAAGAAAGTGATTGAGTACATTCTGGCAGGGTACGAAAAGTCGAAAGGCCTAGACGATTTACCGAGAACGATCATCTCACCGGATGCGGAAAAAAGTGAGATGAAGCGGTTCTTTGATAGAACTCTCAGCGTCACAAATTCGCCAAGGGGTAAATGGCCAGCCAAATATATGCCGGCGTTGATGCAGCAGGTTGCGGTCAATATAGCGATCAGACAGGACGGGGATGCTCCAGTTTTTTCTGTAAACGGACCTCCCGGAACGGGAAAGACTACATTGCTCAAGGAGATCGTGGCGAGCAATATTGTTGAGCGTGCATGGCTTCTCGCTGAGAATGCAGAAGAGCCGGATTCAATATTTGAAATGCATTCATTTTCTCATGGCCATCTTGAGGCAAATGCGAATGCCTATTACCAGTATGCGCCTCATTATTATTCGATAAATGTTGATGAGATCAACAATTATGGTATGCTGGTTGCATCATGTAACAATGCGGCGGTGGAGAATATCACGATAGATCTTCCAAAGACGCGAGATATACTTGACAGTCTGGAGTCGTCTGGGGATGACGATGAGGATGTTCGTCGTGGTCTGGATGAGGTCCGTGATTTGTTTGATATCGACAAGACCGACGACGTGGAGATTATAACCAGATACGGAAAGAGCCGCGAAGAGAAGGATATTTATTTTACGCGGTATGCGGATAAGCTTCTAGGAGGCGCTGATTGCTGGGGCCTGATATCCGCTCCATTTGGTAGAAAGACGAATATCCGTAAGTATTGCAATTCGGTCCTGAAGCCATTTGTGGAGGACTACAAATCAAATGATGTCAGAGAGCAGCATAAGGCAAAATATCTGGAGGTAAGAAAAAAGTTTTTATCTCAATATAGACTGGTGGAAAGCCTGCGAAATGAGTTGGAACAGATTTGCGCTCTGGCAAGTTCGGTTCCTATGGAGCTGCAGGAAAGTGCACCGGAGGATTTTGCGCATGAACTGTGCGATTTGGAAGGGAAAAAGCAAATGTTTGAGCGGCAGTTATATGCTGAACAAAAAGAGCTGATCGAGCTTGAGGAAAGCAGACCGAAGGGATTGTTCGCTTGGCGTAAAGATACATCAACAAGGGATTTACTCATTCAAGAAAAGAAAGCGGTAGTTTCAAACCTTAGAACAGAGATCGCTTCTTTGAATGCCAGATTATCTGGACTGCAGAATCTTCAGGCATATAAAAGGTGTATTGCAGAGTATTCACATGGACAGAAGAAAATGACTCCAATAGATGATGCATTTATGGAGAATTATGTATCCGAGGACGACCGGCTGTCAACAAAAGCACAGATAACCAATCCTTGGTTTACCGCCCAGTACAATAGAGAGCGAGAAAAGTTATTCCTGTATGCATGTAAGCTGCATAAGGAATTTGTCATTTCTTCAAAATGCATGCGGCACAACATCATCAACCTGATGATAGCGTGGAATGTGTTCGATGACTGTAGTGAGAGAATGGCGGCCGCAGACAGGGAAGAAGCCATGCCTTACATGCTTCAGAGTATATTCCTGCTCATCCCTGTAATATCCACAACATTTGCTTCTGCACAGACATTTCTGGGGGATGTGAAGGAAAGCGGAGTGCTTGGAACTCTTATCGTCGACGAGGCAGGACAGGCACAGCCACAGATGGCAGTTGGTGCGATGTTTAGGTGTAGAAAGGCGGTCATAGTCGGAGATCCAAAGCAGATCGAGCCTGTGGTCACAGCAGAGACTGACATGATAAAACAGTTGCTTACCGCAGAGATATTGGCAAGTTACAAGGATAAGAAAATCTCTGTTCAGGCCTTTGCCGACTACATAAATCCATATGGAACTTATCTTGGAAAAGATGAGGAGAAAGAGTGGGTAGGCTGCCCGCTGGTAGTCCATAGGCGCTGCATTGATCCGATGTACACAATCTCAAATGTGCTTTCATATGATGGAACTATGAAGCAGCAGACCACAGAACCTAAGGAGGACAGGGTAGAGACATTTATCCTGGACAAGAGCTGCTGGATCGATGTAGCCGGTGCTGAGAATTCGGGCAAAAAGGATCATTTTGTCAAGGCCCAGGGCGAGCTTGTGCTGAAACTTCTGGAGAGAAAATTTGAGCGAGATTACGTCGATATTCCAAGGCTATTTATCATCACACCATTTACATCGGTAAAAGATGGCATGACGGAGATGATAAAGAAATCGGAGTTGTATAAAAAAGAACCACGGGTCTCAAAATGGTTGAAGGGAAATAACATAGGAACTGTGCACACTTTCCAGGGGCAGGGAACGGACGAGGTTATATTCCTGCTCGGATGCGACAGCAAATCTATGGGAGCCGTCAACTGGGTGAACAATAATATTGTAAATGTCGCAGCGACAAGGGCAAAATTCAGATTTTACATGATAGGAGATAAGTCGGTATGGATGTGCAAACCGGTGAGGGTTGCGAGAGAATGCACAGCAGAGATACTAACAGATAAAGAGATTGCCGAGCTGCTTGGCGATAAGCCGCCAGAGGCAGAAATCAGTGGTAAGTCAAAAGAAACCAGAGATAAGCCAAAAGACACTGGCGGTAAGTCCACAGAGGCCGGCGATAAAACAAAAGATACCGGAGGTAAGTTCAAAGAGGGCGGTGGTATCCCAAAAGAGGCCGTCAATCATCCTCAAGAGGTCAGCGGTAAGCCCCCAAAGACTAGCGATAAGCCGAGAGAAAACGAAGCCATACCTGAAGGTATGCAGAAACACAACACTAAGTCTACCAATCGTTTAAAGAAGAACGACAATAAAATGTCGCAGGATTCAAATGGAGATGTTAAGTCTGTATCTGCAAAGATGTCTATGATATGCCCGGAATGCGGGGGAAAGCTGGTTGAAAGATCCGGGAAATTTGGCAAATTTATAGGCTGCTCGGGATTCCCCAAATGTCATTTTACACAGTCGGTACAAGATGATGGAAAACAACGAGAAATCTGGAGATAGAATATGAATCTAATAAAAAAAATCTTTGGACGTAAGAAAATTCGGTATGAAGAAAATGACACCTATGAGTTCTGCCCACGTTGTGAGGCTAATATAACTCTCCAGAGGGGCTATCACAACGATTTGCCATATTGGGTTTGCAGAGGCTGTGGAGAAATGCTGATAAATCCATGTGTTGCAGCGGACGATAATATTGCATGGATATGTGATAATTGTAAGGCAATGCTCAATGAGCAGCCGGGTTTCACAGAAAACTGTGGAGAGTGGAAGTGTACTGGGTGCGGATTCTTAAATAAGATAGATATAAATGAAGTGTATTTATCGGAAGCCGAATATACTGATGCGCTAAAGGATCCTTATAAAGGTATGACAGATGAAGAGGTATTATATCTTCTGGGATACCGGGAGATAAGATGTATCGGTGATCGTGAGGATATTGTCATTGTACAGGGGGAAGATGGCAATATGTACGTGCGGAAGACGCTTGAGATATTTGACGAGAGTGTATACAGATATCTGATGGAGCATCCGGTTGCTGGTATGCCACGGATAGTGAGTGTACACAGGGGCAGCAGATCCCTGGTAGTTTTGGAGGAGTTTATTGCTGGTAGAACAGTGAAGGAGCTGCTTGATGAAGCAGTTATAGATGAGCCAGAGGCTGTGAGAATTGCCAGAGATATATGTGTGATACTGAAAGATCTTCATGGACTTGACACCCCAATAATACATAGGGATATCAAACCTTCCAATGTTATGATTGGCTGCGATGGACGGGTGTTTTTGCTGGATGTGAATGTGGCAAAGCGGTACACTCCGGGCGAGATAGAAGATACGAAACTGCTTGGCACTTTTTATTATGCCGCGCCTGAGCAGTTTGGATATGGATTTGCTGCGTCGACACCGAAGGCAGATATATACGGAATAGGGATATTGCTTAATGTTATGATAACTGGTAAAATTCCGAATGAAAAACGTGCTTCTGGAAAGGTGTGGCAGGTGATAGACAAGTGTATTAGTCTGGAGCCTGATAACAGATATTCGGATGATGAATTACTAGCTGCATTATGTGGCTGTTTGGAATCAGACAGCTCTTTGTTATATATATTTTTCAAAGTCCTTATTTCTCGAAGAGAACCTTCGCTTTTGCAAAAGTCTTTGCAGGCAACAACCAGCTTGTCGTTTCTGATTCCCAAAACCGTGTCATGCGTTTCAATGCCGAGAATTTGATAGATGTTGCTTCCTATATACTCAGAAAGGGGTGCAGTTGTATATGAATCCAACGTCCCCCTCATACCCTTAGTGCTTTTAGGATACTTCACAATCCAATATTCTCCGTTTATAGTGATTCCTTCTTTGTCTCCTGCTTTTCCACCATACGTTCCATTTCTTTCGTTTGGTATATATGGATTTAAGTCCTGAATTACTGTTTTTTTCATAAAATCAATCCTTTCATATTCAATCAGTTTGTGGATAATATTTACTGCAAAGCAAATCCCATTCCTTAAAAGAAATTACATCTGGTACAAGCAGTTTCGATTGAATTTCTATGTTATCACAAATCTCATAAAATGCCATATCCATATCGTTTTTTTCGGCTTCTTCTGCCTCAACGATGAGTTCTTTTACTGAATCACTCAATTTATCATAAAATGTGGAAATGTCGATTTCTTTATCAATCCAATTGTTTTCTTTTTTCATAGTTTCAACCTCCGCAAGCTTTGTTTGAGTACAAAAGTTCTTACATTATTATATCATAGCATGTTGATTTTTGAAAGTAATTCAAGAGCCGACTTCAATGATACCCTGTTCAAACATTGCCTTGAACATTGCTTCAAATATCACAACTGGAATGGAATTGCCTGCCTGATGATATAGGGTTCTGTTCATCTTCTCACGCTCAACCTGACAGGTTGATTCTGCTGCATAGAAATCGTCATCTGAATAGCCCTGTAACCGCCAACACTCCAGTTCTGTCAGGTATCTGTATTTTCCACCGCCAAGGTCAATGACCTGTGCTGGGGTTCTGTCCTGTCTTGTGGTGATAGTGTTTGCATATTCATCAATGACAGTTGCTCGCCTGATTCCTTTTTTACCAATGGCATTGTATACACTTGGTTGTGTAACCATATAGCAATCAGGAACATCACCACTTTCAAGGAATGTTTTGATGTTCACCATTGGTTTAGTCTGCATCAGGTCAAATATGAAGGAGATATAACTGGGCATATATGAAAGAGAAGACTACAAATGAGCTGGATGAAGAATTACGAGGTCTAAGGACAGATGAATTAGATAAATACTACAGGAATAATAAGGAATATATGGCGGATGGTAAGAAAGCCTTTTCTTATTATGTAAAAGATATTATTGATAGCAAAAATCTTGAAGATAAAGCTCACAGAATATTTTATAAAGATATATATTCATTGGCAGGAGTATCCGAGTCATATGGCAGACAGGTTTTAAACATGGAAAAACATACAAAGAACAGAGATCTGATCATACGGCTTTTGATTGCTGCGAGATTCACATTGGATCAACTTAACCGGGCTTTAAAGTTATACGGAATGCCTGCCTTATATTCAAAAGATAAAAGGGATGCCTGTATTATGTTGGCTGTAAATAGAAGAAAATATGCTTTGTTTGAAATAGATGATATGTTGGAGCAACAAGGCCTAAAAAAGCTTTCAGCAGAAGAAAAATAAAAAATCCTCACCATTTTGGTGGGGATTTTTTATTTCTCCAGACGATATCATATATGTACAGATCACAAAAAAGTTTACGCAGAGTAAATAAAAAGTGATTTGAAAAGGATCCTTTGAATTTATATCATTAAATAAGATATTGGAAGGAGGGCGATATGAAACTTGAAAAGGAAGAACTGAAAATCAGTCTGGGAAGGTTTATCGCAGCCCGTAGGAAAAGGCTGCATATGACCCAGGAAGATCTTGCTCAACGTATACACGTATCAAAGTCAGCTGTTGCAAAATGGGAAACTGATGGTGGTATCCCGGATAGAGATAATTTATATAAACTGGCGGAGATTATGGGGGTGTCGGTTGACGATCTTCATCTGCTAATAAAGAGTAAAGAATATGAGGAAGAAGATTTTGCAATAAATATCACTCCCGATATTATAGGTATTCTTGAATCATATGGATATAGGATCATGCGACCAGACAGTTACACAAAAAAAAGATAATTTGTAAAAGAGATTATTATGGCAAATAGAACAAATGAAGAGAAAACATTATTGAGCAGACTGGCAAGTGGAATGTTAGATGGAATTGTGGGAAATGACAAGATTTATACGGATGGTTATAAGCCGGTAACTGTAGGGAAACGTATTGAGAATGGAATACCATATTCATACCGAGAGAGTGCTGAGCAAAGGTTTTTCAATGGAGATGAAAATGAGTACATTGGTGGAAAAGTAACAAAAGAGACTTATGATACGGATGATGAGAAATTGGAGTTCCTGCAGAGGTATGGCTGGCTGATGAATGATGTGGAAGCAAGAAGCTATAGCGCAAAATATAAGCCGGGAAAATAGGTCATTGGAATTATGGACGTACTAGATGTGTCAGAGCACTGATAGGGTCAATTTCAGATGTAGAGATATTTATGTTTGGAGGATAAGATTATGAAGAAGAACATGTTATTTATAGCGGTGATGGTGGTATGTCTGTGCGCTTTAGCTGGGTGTGGTATGTCATCAAAGCAGGAAAGTGCGGGGACAAATAATGGCATAGACAAAAAGGACGCTGGAGACGCAAAAGACAGGATAAATATAGATGAGATCAGCTATGAGGCCAGGTCGGAGGTTAAACAGGGGGACCGTTATGTAATGTTGTCTTTAACTAATAACTCAGGTTATACCTTAACTGATTTTGAAGTAAAGTACAAAGTAAAGCCAGATGTAACAGATGAACAAAAGAAGTCATTTTATAAAGATGTAGCTGATTATATGAATCTGTCAGGTGATGAGCAAAAAGAGCTGGAGGAAAATGACATCTCAATGCATGCGGGAACAGAAAAAACCGTGGATCCGGGAGAGACCATAGACCGGATCAGCTGTTACTATTTCAACGGTTACTATTACCTGAAGAATATGGATCATTTTGATCTGGTTGAACCTGATATAGTCACAATAAAGTACATATATGGTGATACGATTTACACGGTTTATTATGACTATGAGAATAAGTCATATTCTTACGACTCTGGAACAGAGAAAGCTGACGAGTGGACAACAGGAACGTATGGAGATAAAATTCCTAAACCAGATGCTAAGCATATTTCATCTGACAGGGATGACGAAGAATTGTTCATGTTTGATGCCTACGGTTTCAGCCTGGATGAGTTTAATGATTATGTCGAGCAATGCAAAAAGCTGGGGTATACTGAAGATTCAAAATCTTTTGATGGGTTTTATACCGCCGACAGCAAAGCTGGTTATAATGTACGCTTAAATTATGATGAAAACGCCGGTTCTATCGGGGGAACAATAAAAAAATCTGGGGATGGAGAGCAACAGTAAAATTGCTAAGATACCGCAACTTCAAGTTGCTTTCTACATTCCACACAATTTGTTATGATACCCATAACGGAGGTGGATGCGATGGAGACAAAGGACATTATATTAGAACTTAGAACAAAACGGGGATTATCCCAGGACGACCTTGCGGCAAAGGTCATGGTCACAAGACAGGCGGTATCGCGCTGGGAGAATGGCGAGACGGTGCCAAACACAGACACGCTTAAGCTCCTTTCAAAGGAACTTGACGTATCTATAAATACACTTCTCGGTGCACCGAGAAAACTAATTTGTCAGTGCTGCGGAATGCCCATTGAGGACGATAACATTATGGGACGTGACAGCGACGGTTCACTGAACGAGGATTACTGCAAATGGTGTTACGCCGACGGTACTTACACCTACAGCAACATGGATGACCTGATAGAAGTGTGTGTGAAGAACATGGTGAGCGAGGACTTTTCCGAGGAGCAGGCCAGAGCATATTTGAAAGAGATGCTGCCGAAACTTGACTATTGGAAGCGTTATGAGGAGCTAAGTGACAATGGCCGGTTTGAAGCATTTAAGGGTAAGCTTATCGACGAGATCAATGCGCTTCATATAGAAGGAATGCCTCAGCTTACAAAGCTTAATGCACTTGTAGGAAAATATGTGAATCTGGAATACCGTCTGCCAAATGGCGAGGGCGTAAAATTTCTCAATGATGACGTTACATATCTTGGGAATCAGCTTGAATGTGAATTCGGCGGCGACAGGTGTTTTGGCGTCCTGGCAAATATGGATTTTATTCTTGTTTCGACATATGAGGCGGGAGGAAAGAATCCGGAACTTGTGATTTATAAGAAGAGATAGAAGGTATTCGTGCAAGTCGGCACATAAGTAAAGGCTCTCAAGTCCAAGGAATGAAATGAATTCTTGGAATTGAGAGCTATATTTATATCTGAACACAATTTGAGAATCCTTCATACAAAATCCAATTGTTAAAAAACTCTCTCAAAAAATATTTTTTATTTGTAACATTTATCCGCTATACTAGTCTTATATGTAGGAAGGGAGGTACAAAAGCTTGGCGCCAAAAAATAAAATGGAAGAGATATACGATAAGTATTACAAAGATGTATACCGCTTTGTGCTTGCTTTGTCGAAGAATCCCCACACTGCAGAGGACATAACCCAGGAGACATTTGTTAAAGCGATAAAGGGTGTGGACCGGTTCAAAGGGGACTGCGACATAAAAGTCTGGCTGTGTCAGATTGCCAAGAACTCATTTTTTACATATGCAGGGAGACAGAAAAAAGAGACGGTCTCTGTTGATATGGATGCATCCACAGAGGATACCGGGCATGATCTTATATTAGATACGATTGATAAAGAGCAGGCGATAAAAATACACAAAGTATTGCATGACCTGTCAGAACCGTACAAAGAAGTGTTTACCTTAAGGGTGTTTGGTGAGTTGAAATTTGCGCAGATTGCGGAGATATTTGGCAAGACGGAGAGCTGGGCAAGGGTGACATACCACCGTGCCAGACTGCTCATAATGGAAAAGGTACAATAAAAATGAAGCATTATAGTTGTTAGATTAGATGATCAGGAGGATAAGTAATGAATAAAGATTGTGGAGTGATAAAAGATCTCATACCACTTTATGTGGATGATATATGCAGCAAGGAGAGCCGGGAGAAGGTTGAAGAGCATGTGGAGCACTGCCCGGATTGCCTGATGACACTGGAACGAATGAAGTCAAAGCTGGTGCTTCCGATGGAGGACAGCTCTGATGTAAAGGGATTCAAAAAATATGTAAACAGACGTATATGGAGCAGGGCACTTGCAGTTGTGCTGATATTTGTTCTGCTGTGGATAGTTGCGAATTTCGCAGTCAGCACCAGATGGTCAGAAGTCTGGCCGGATATTACCGCGGAAGGGCTGCAAGATAGTCTGGAGATCGTGGAGATTGATGGAATGCTGTATCTTCATCAGTTGGATCTGATTGGATCGGGCGAGATAGTTGATATAAGCAGCTACGACGGTTCAGAAGATGGTGTGTTCAGGTTTTATCTTGGCAAACAGGGATTATCATCATTAAATCCGTTTGGCTTGTCCGGATCATGGCAGGACGGTGAGATGTATCAGCGGATGGGACAAAATCCTTCTGATATCACAAAGATAATTTATTGCCACAAAGATGGAACTGAGGTTGCAGTTCTGTGGGAGAAGGGGCAGGAAGTAAGCTCATTTGTCAGGAAATAGTAATTAGTTTTATATAATAGTGTTAATGTGCATATGTAATAAATTATGTGCTGTTATTTGTGGATTATCTATGTTATAATATCAGTGTGCATGCATAATAAGGGGTTATTTTGTATTAAGCACATTGGGACCTACATTATAATAACTTAGTAGTGTCAATTGCTGTGAGTGAGAGGCATTACTCAAAAAAGGAGGGTAATCTATGAAAAAAAGAATGCGAAGAGTAAGACAGAGTGTAAAGCTGCTGAGTGCGATTATCGTGCTGGCAGTGGTATTGGCAATTTTGCCAGCGAATGGTGTGTTGGCTGCGGAAGATGATGCGACAGCAAAGATTCTTATTTGGTCTACAGGCGGTGATAATGTAAGTTATGGACAGACGTTGGTACAATTTCTTAAGAATAGTGGAGTTTCAGAATTTGCCGGAGTTGGTTCTGTTGAAGTAAATAGTATGATTAACAGTGTCGAGCATCATTTTTCTGCAGAAGACGATTTGTCACAGTATGCTATGGTAGTGGTATTTTTACCGGATTATGATCTGAATGATAATGATATTGCTGTTCTGGAGAATTTTCTGAAGACCGGCGGAAGAGTGGTTATGCATGGAGAGTGGAATAACCCTGCATTTGTCGACTCAAATCAGTATCTTTCAAAAGCCGGAGAAAAACTTGGCGCACAGTTCACAATTACAGGGGAAGATGATAAAACAAAGACCGCTGGAATTATCAACACTGATTCAGACATACTTGATGGTGTTGCTCTTAGTGGAGAGACTATCCTGTTTAACTGCCTTGCAAAGATTGAATATTCAGGAAATGCTGAGGTTATCGCAACATCAACAAATAAGGGATATCCGGGCATTGTGGATCTGGCAGCAGGAAAGGGAAGGATTACCGCTGTATCTGATGTAAACTGGTGGCATAGTACGACAGGCGTCAGCAAGACGGCTGCACAGGATCTGTGGGGAAGAATACTTAAGAATTCTATCAAAAATCAGAAGATCGTTGCTGAGGGTGGAAATCCTAATCATAAACATGCAGTAGGTGAAAAACATGAAGCCGTTGATGGTAATTGCGTGGACAAAGGAACGATCGAGTGGTATAGCTGTACCGATGAGGAGTGCACAAAGTATCTTGACAAGGAAGGCAATGAGATTGAAAGTATCGATGGAACAATTGACGCTTCAAATCATAAGGGAACAGCAACTACATGGATCAAGACAAAGACAGCTCATAAAGAAATATATGATTGCTGTGGTGCTGTAAAGACTAAGAGAGGGGCACACGTATATGGTAAGACAGGGGCAAAGAGATATACATGTACCGTATGTGGCTATGTAGATAAAGTTAAAAAGAGCAAAGCTGATCAGGACGATATCGATAAGGATAACTCAAAGCATACAAAGGCGAAGGATCTGGCTCTTAATTATAAGTTTAAAGTGACCGCAGGAAAGAATGTCTATGTTACCTGGGGCAGTGTTGCAGGTGCTGATGGATATGATATCTATATGACATATTGTGGTAACAATGAGTTCAAGCTTGTAAAGTCACTCAAAGCTCCTAAGAATAATATCGTGTCGATCAGTAAGCTTGGGGGAAAAATAATTGATCAGAAGCAGAATGTGAGATGCTATGTAACAGCGTATAAGGTATATAATGGCAAGAAGAGAATAGTTGCAAAAACTTTTATAGGCCATGGAGCAGGATTAAAGAATAAGAATGCAACAGATGCTAAAGCGCTCATATTGAACAAGTATACATATAGTCTGAAAAAGGGATTATCCGCTGATATTAAAGCTACAACAGTTAAAAAGATCAGTGATCGTTCACTACTTTCAAAGACACATGCACCTGAGTTCAGATACATTTCATCGAATAATAATATAGCAGCTGTATCAAGCACAGGAAAGATTACTGCGACGGGCAAAGGTACATGTTATGTATATGTTTACGCAATAAATGGAATTGCAAGAACAGTAAAGGTAACAGTAAAATAGCCTGCTATGCCGCCAGTCCGAATAATTACAAATAATTAAAAAAAATAATGTCACATTTATCAATATATTCGTGCAATCCATGATATACTAAATTGAGCTGATATCAAAGAGGATACATATTGGCTGAAGCTCAATTAAAGGGGAAAAATGATGGAAAACAAAAAAAGAATGGTGTTTAATGTAGTATTTCTCATCATTATATTTGTTGGAACTATATATGGTGTGTTTCATGGAAAAGATCTCAGCCAGATTGCGGATATATTGAAGACGGTTAATCCATGGTGGCTCATACCTGGTGTGTTGTGTGTATTTATATTTATATGGGGTGAATCGGTCATCATTCATTATATGATGCAGAAATTAGGTTCGAAGATAGGAAGATGGACATGTTTTCTGTTTTCATCCGTTGGTTTTTTCTTCAGTTGTATTACACCTTCGGCATCGGGAGGACAGCCGGCGCAGATTTATTATATGAAGAAAAGAAAGATACCTATACCGGTATCTACACAGGTTCTCCTGATAGTTACGATCACATACAAGATGGTGCTGGTGCTTTTAGGTCTTGGAATCGCAATATTTGGACAGAATTTTATACATACATATATTGATGATGTGCAGTGGGTGTTCTATCTGGGATTAGTTCTGAATGTTGTATGTGTGGCGGGCATGGTATTATTTGCATTTCATCCATCACTTGCTAAGGCGTTTGTCGTGAATGGGCACAAGCTGCTTGAGAGGATGAAATTCTTGAAGCACAAGAAGTCAAGGGAAGAAAAGCTGCTCGCTTCCATGGAGAAATACAGTCAGACGGCAGATTATATGAAGGGGCATGCTGGGATGCTGGCAGTGGTATTCATCATCACTGTGATCCAGCGCTTTTCATTATTTGCGGCTACATGGTTTGTATATAAGGCATTTAGACTTTCCGGCTCATCGGCATGGCTTGTCATAATCATGCAGGGAGCCATAGCAGTTGCTGTTGATATGCTGCCGCTCCCAGGTGGCATGGGAATCAGTGAGAAGCTGTTCATGGAGATGTTCCTTCCAGTATTTGGAAGTACATTGCTGCTTCCGGGTATGATCCTGAGTCGTGGACTTGGATATTATACAGAGCTGATAATCAGTGCCTTATTTACCATAGTTGCCCATTTGGTTATAGGTAGGAATGTTTCAGGATCAAAGACAAAAGAATAAAAGAATAAAAGAAATCGTTTAATGTTATATGCAGTAACTGGATTTGTTCTGTCATGGCTGAATGGCCAGCAATGACAGAATAAATCTCAGTTACTGATTTTTTTGCTTTTTTGTGTGCTTAGTTGTAGCTATATATCTTAGCCGATACCGCCCAGCAGGATGCCGAGGATGAGAACAAGCAGACATACAGGACAATAGATGTATTTGCATATAGGGAAGAATTTTTCTGTGAACTTCTTCTCTCTTCCGGTGTTTACTTGTGTTTCTACATATTTTCTGCCACATACCCAGAAGAACATTATTCCCGCAAGTCCTGCTCCGAGTGGGCATATATAGATCGAAAGGATATCCATCCAGTCAGACACAATACCCTGTATGCATATTGATACTACAACTGCGATGATGCCGATGATGGCACATGCAGGTTTTCGGCCAAGTCCAAGTTTTTCCTGCACGGTTGCAATCGGAGCTTCATACAGGTTGATGAGCGATGACAGACCAGCAGTGAATACAGCTACAAAGAATATGATCGCAATGATATATCCGCCTGGCATTGATTTGAACAGGCATGGCAGATAGATAAACAGAAGTCCTGGTCCACCCTGATCGAGTTGTGCTCCGGCTGTTGCCATGGCTGGGATGATGACCAGTGCGGCCAGCATGGCAGCTATCGTGTCAAAGAGTGCCACACGCCCTGCAGCACCCGGAATATCTTCCTCATCTGGCAGATATGATCCATATATCAGAGTTCCATTTCCTGCAACTGAGAGCGAGAAGAAAGCCTGTCCCAGTGCAAATATCCATGTCTTTGGATCTGCCAGAACCTTCGGCTCTATTCGGAAGATGTATTTGTAACCTTCTATGGCCCCTGGCTGACATGATGCATATATGGCTAAGATGATGAACAATACGAAGAAAGCCGGCATAAGGATCTTGTTGGCTTTTTCTATTCCATTTCCGACTCCGAACATGAGAATGGCGATTCCTATGACGAGTGCTATGACCTGCCATATATTATTGCCAAATGCTGACGCCATGCCGCCGAAGCTTGCGCTGAAGCCGTCTATATCTGCTGGTGCCAGTGTGCTGCCGGTAAATGCACCTATCATGTATTTAAGTATCCAGCCCATGACTACTGTATAACCGATGGCCATTGCAAGGGCTCCAAGCACTGGTATACCGCCGAGCAGCTCGCCGATTTTTCTCTTGCCCTTTCGTTCCATTGCCATCCCAAAAGCATCAATTGGCCCGGATCTTGTGGCCCGGCCGAAGCTCATCTCTCCGATAACGCCGGTAAATCCTATGAGCACCACAAATATAAAATATGGTATGAGATAGGATCCACCGCCATACATGGAGACTCTTGTTGGGAACATCCATATGTTGCCCATGCCCACGGCGGAGCCGATGCAGGCCAGGATGAACCCCCATTTGTTGTTAAAAGATTCTCTCTTTTTCATAATAGTTATATTCCTCCCAGATAATCAAACGTCAGTATGCACAGATTTTCTCATATCATGTGTAAATGCACTAACTTTATTAATATACATGAATTTTAACTATATGTAAATTGTATTGTAAATTGCAAAATATACAGCACATTCAAAAATGATATTTGTATTAATACAAAATACTGATAAAATATAGCCACAGAGAACAGAATATTGCAAAGGAGAAATATATATGGCGGCGAACAGCATACAGTCAGACAGATATGAACATATAATACATCCATTTCCTCCGCTTTATGATGAGAACTCACTGGTCCTTATACTTGGAAGTCTGCCATCGGTGAAATCCAGGGAACAGAGATTCTTCTATGGACATCCGCAGAACAGATTCTGGAAGGTCATAAGTGGTGTTCTGGGCGTGGATTGTCCGATCACTATAGATGAGAAGAAACTCATGCTCCACACCCATCATATAGCACTGTGGGATACCATATATAGCTGCGATATCGTGGGTTCAAGTGACAGCAGTATCAGAAATGTGACTCCTACAGATCTCTCAGATATAGTCGATAACTCCAAGGTGACGAAGGTAATATGTAACGGAAAGACTTCCGGCAGGTATTACTCAAAATATCAGCAGAAGATACTGGGAATAGAAGCGGTGATACTACCATCCACAAGTCCGGCGAATGCGGCATTTTCAGTCGACAAACTAATCAGATTGTGGAAAGATGAGATTCCGGAGCAGTGCCGTGATATAGACATTTCCTAAACAAAAACATAACATTTCATAAAGCTTTCAAAAGAATGATGTACAAAGAAGAAGAATATGTTATTATAGAGAACG
Source organism: uncultured Coprococcus sp. (assembly GCA_934270935.1). Classification (GTDB taxonomy): domain Bacteria; phylum Bacillota; class Clostridia; order Lachnospirales; family Lachnospiraceae; genus Coprococcus. The sequence goes on from CAKQQK010000043.1 coordinate 21,287, forward strand.
CAATTGAAGATATGAAAGAAATAGCTGAAAAGGAGAGAGAAAGAGATGGCACTAAGTTTTATCGAGATACTAAAGGTTATATTTCTCGGAATAGTTGAGGGAATTACAGAGTGGCTCCCAATAAGCAGCACAGGACATATGCTTCTCGTGGATGAGTTCATAACTCTTGATGCCAGTGAAAGTTTTAAGGAGATGTTTTTTGTCATTATACAGCTTGGAGCGATACTTGCTGTTGTGACTATATTTTGGAAGAAGATGTGGCCTTTCCAGATAAAGGACAAAACACAGTCGGTATTTAAAGCAGACACATGGAGCATGTGGTTTAAGACGGTGGTTGCGTGTATACCTGGTGCGGTAGTTACATTGTTATTTGACGATTTTATAGAGGCACATCTGCACACTGCGGTAGTTATATCCATAGCTCTCATATTCTACGGAATCGCATTTATCATCATAGAGAATTGGAACAAGACCAGAACACCTAAGGTAGAATCACTGGGGGACATTACATATAAGACGGCATTTCTCATAGGTATGTTCCAGGTGCTCTCGATCATACCGGGAACATCGCGTTCAGGAGCAACCATTATAGGTGCCTTGCTTTTAGGTGTATCAAGAGTCGCAGCGGCAGAGTTTACATTCTTCCTTGCTGTACCTGTTATGTTTGGACTGAGTGCACTTAAGCTCATAAAGTTTGGATTGTCATTTTCAAGCGCAGAGCTTGCGATACTTATCATAGGATGTGTAGTTGCATACCTTGTATCAATACTTGTAATAAAGTTCCTTATGAGCTACATCAAGAAGCATGATTTCAAGGTATTTGGATGGTACAGGATCGTGCTCGGTGTGATAGTACTGTTGTACTTTGCATTTTTAGCATAATGTGAGCCGTAGCCTTATGGGGTATGACTCATGAATATGCCAGATCAATAAAATCGTGTAATAAATGAAAAATTCCCTGAAGCAGCGGGCATATATCTGGATATACAGATATGTCTGTTATTTCAGGGAATTTTGTGTTAGAAGAGGTTAAGTGCTCCGTAGTACATGAATACCTCCTTATTGCTGGTGATTTGTTACGCCGGATATATTAAATTCACATACATTATAATATGTGGCGGTGCGAGAGTCACGTAAAAACAGATAAATTGTGCACGTTTTTGGGGACACATGACAGGATATACTTTAGGTATATTTGGTTGCAAAAGAGCTCAGGAGGTGGCATTATGATAAAAGGATATTTTGTTTCAGAAGGGTATATGGGATATGTGGACGGAGAGTACCAGCTTTTCGCCGATGAGAGAGATTATGTAGAGTATATAGAAGATTAGCCATTTAGCTTCTTGACCTTAGCATAAGTTATGTTATGATGAGGCGTATGGGTTAATACACAGGGATTACAATGCGGATGGTGCTGCTATGAAAGTCGGCAAGGTCGTCCATGAGTTTGTATATCATGGATAATCTAAATATATACAAGGAGCAAACATAGTGGAAAAGGCATTGAATAAAAAAGAATATGTTATGGATATGACAGAGGGAAGCAGTATGAAACTGATCATGAAGTTCTCAGTTCCGCTGCTTATAGGCAATCTATT
>CAKQQK010000044.1:0-21579 GCA_934270935.1 uncultured Coprococcus sp.
TAGGCAATTCCAACCGATTCTTTGTTGTCAAGAATTGTGTTTTGAAGTTTTGATAAATCTGTGTCTTTTTGTACCGCTGCTTCTGTAGCTGCTTCTGTGGCTGCCTCTGTAGTTGCTTCTGTGGTCGCCTCTGTGGCCGCCTCAATGGTTGCTTCTGTAGCCGTCTCTGTGGTTGTGACGGTTGTTTTTTCTTCGGTCAGATTAGAATCATCTGTCGGTTTTGCCACACATCCAGAAACCAAGACTTGCATAATTAAAACCATCAGCAGGGTCATAATGTATTTGTTAAATTTCAACATTCATCGCCCCCTTTCTAATCACAACTATACTCTTACACATTCTATTGTACGGTTTTTTTGATGTATGTCACTGGCACTTGTGCTAGTAACAGAAAAAACTATTTTCAGAACCTTCCTGACTTTTTGGCACAAAAACCCCCTTGACCGTGTCGGTCAAGGGGGTTTTTAATCTATTCGTCTTTTAAGGTGGTTACCATGAGCTTGTTCTCAATAGCTGTCACAACCAATGCTTCTCGATTCTCGAAGCCGCCTTTCTCAACCATATCGTCTAAATTCCAGCGCACACCGTTTTTAGAGATGCCCAGTTTATCGGCAATCTCCTGGTATGTAAAGCCCTTTATGTATAAGCGGAGAATATCAAGCTGCCGGGGCGAGAATGTATCGGACATTGTGCCTTCCATTTCAATTGCAGGAGAGGTATCAGGAAATACTTTTTCGCCTGCAAGGGTACGCTTTATCACACTTATCAGCTCCTCTGTGCCATGGTCTTTATACCACAGACTGTCTGCTGCACCTGTCTTTGCTCGTTCCAATACCTGCGGGTCGACGAGCGAGGTTACAATTACTATTTTGATATTCGGAAAAGCTTTTTTTATACGCTTTGCGGCGGCAAGACCGGAGTGCTTGTGCTGTGTTTGCACATCCATAAGAATAAGCTGTATTGAACAATTGCAGTTTTTCTCTGCCTCAAAAGCGTCACGATATACGCCGACAAGTCGAAAAATTTCGTTTGATTTAAGCCGCTCGGCAAAATGCTTTTGAATATATAAATCATCTTCAACCAGTATTGTATTTATCATATATCGTTCTCCTTTTATTGAACATCAGATCATTAATAATCGTATTTGACGAAAGCTGATTCTGCATGTCAGATTTTCATAGAAAACTTGACACATCCCTCGGAATGATAAGCAGCAAAGTGAATCGCGGTTTATACGCCATGTGCATTTCGCCACCGGCAGATTCTATGCTGTGGCGAAGCGACGACAGTCCGCTGCCCTCCTTAATGGGCCCCGACGGTACAGCGCCATTGTTCGTTATCGTAATGTCAAACACATCCTTCCGCCCATTTATGCTGATATATACCTCATTGCCTCCGGCATGCCTGATACAATTTGTTACACATTCTTTCGCAGCGGCAACGGTAAGTTCTTCGACAAGTGAATCGGCTGGAAGGCATCCGTCTGCCATTACCTTTACACCGAGAATTTCTGCCGTCTGAACGACCTCGTCCATCGTTCCGCTGGCTGTCACTCGATCGCTTGTCAGCACTGCCGTTGCTTCCTGTAAAGCCTCAAGCTTTTTGTCGGTGTTTTCATCGCTTTCAATTATATCACGAATTGTCAGCAAGCTTCTTCCAATCGTGTCATGAATATGTATTTTCAGGTCAAGAATTTCTTTTTCTTTTATATCATCGGCCATTCGTTCATACATTTTTTGTAGCTTTCGGTTGACCTCTTTCAGTTCGTCGTTAATAACAGTTTGACGAACGTTGCCATTATAAAGTTCAGTGACATTATGCGCTGTCATTTGAAGCCAGTTTTCATCATTGTCAACGGTTATACGCTGCTTGCGGAATTGCCAAACTGTCTTATCGGGCAGTATGTAACAATCACCGTTAACGGTAATACTTTTATCGGGGTGCTCCAACGCTTTTTCAAGATCTTCGGTAATCTGAAACTCATGCCCACTCAGCGCAAACGACAGACGCCTCATACGGTCATTGCAAAGGACAATACGCCCGTTCGGATCGGCAAAGCACAACCCCATAGGCAGCTTATCTGTGGCATCTTTAACGGAAAATGGGGAGAGCATGTTCTTTCGGCGACGATACTCTCTCGTCAGAGCAAAGGCAAAATGAACAATAACAAGTAAAATTACCGTGATGAAAATCAGCCAGGGCGCATCTAATAAAAACGCATCCTTGCCTTCGAACGGATCTCCCTGAGTTACCGAGAACAAAAGCGTAAGCAAAAACACAAAAATCACAAGACTCGGTAAATTATCACGTGATTTTGAATGATGCGAGATTTGATATATAAAAAGTCCCAATTCAAGAACAGCTTCCACAAACAGCAGAAGTGGTATTAAGGTCTGCAAAAAGACCGGAAGTGAATAAAAGGCACTCATACGGCGTCACCTCCTTCGAGAAGAAATACAAGATGCTGGTATCCTGCGTCATTGTCTATTTCATAAAGAACGTTACCTTTATTTGAAAAAATCGACAGGTCAGCTTCACAGCAGACTTTCAGTGACAGTCGCAGTCCGTTTATATTTGCAAGGCTTATTTGCACACTTGTTAATTTTTCAAGATCAGCTTCTATTACTTCTTCGTAAAAATCCAATATCGCAGCAGCGTTTTTACCCGAAAGCATGGAAAGTTCACTGTCCACATACAGAGTATTGCGTACATTTAAAAGCTTAAGCGTCTGTAACGATTCTGAAAAAGCTCTCTCAAGCTCGCCGACTGCAACCTTATAATCTCGGTCAGCCAGCAGCGTCAGGTGCTTGCGACGTTTGATATAACTGCACAAAACGGCAATCTCGGCAAGGAGCATTTTGACTCTGTCTGTATCAGATTTTGAGATTCGACGGTATTCCTGTGTCAATGACGCAATGCGGTTGATCTGTGTTTGTGTTGTCGACTGCAATAAATCATACAATCGGTTTTGTTCCTCCACCTTACGGTGTTTCGACTCCCGCATGTATTCGTAGCGAAGAATCTCATTTCTTTCGGCAAGCTCTTCCGCAAGACTTTCTGATTCCTCTTTAATAGCAAGCAGCGCTGACACATCCTCTGTCCATACCGCATAACCGCCGCCGATAGGCATGGTGTGTACGGTCAGCCCACCGTCCAATGTGACAGGAGCTTTCTCTGCTTTTCTCATTGTTTCCTTTGATATAGGGTCAATATTCAACGCTGCATATCGAATGTTGAAGTCTTTGTCAGTAATTTCTGCCGATGTGCCGACAGATGAGGCAAAGAGGTCTGCGTAGCGGCTGTTGGAATGAATATATCCGCAGGCAATGCAAGCCTCAAATCCGAGCATATACATAAGACTTTGAAATGCCGTAACGTCACCGAATAAATGTTTCAGCCATGGCGTACCGACATAATTCAACGCAAGATAAGCAAGCGATATTGCAAATGGAATTACGGGTAAAAAACGATGCTTACCGTTCTTTAACCTGCATTTAAAGAGCATAAAAATTAGCGCTGCTACGGCACAAAGCACCTGCCATGCGATCACGGCAAAATAGCACACACCGTAGCCATGATCTGCGTCAGACCAAACATCCGCATCTTTAGGAAATGTGAAAACTAATTGATGTAGATCATTCGTAAGCACAAGAATAAGCAAAGCTCCCGAAATGGCAGACAATAGCCAGACAGATTTCGGCAGTTTATATTCATCGGGCTTGCCCAGAGACATTGCGATCAGCAGTGCAAGCATGGGTACAAACAGCATTGGCAGATAGAATAGATACCACTGGTATCTTATTGCAGCCGGCTGCCAGAATATAAAGTATTTTGCTGAGCGAAAGGTAAACCACAAAATCAAAAGCACCGAAACGCCTGTCAAATATTGTCCGACCTGTTTCTGCACGATACGTTGACGGACTGAAATTCCCCAGGCGGCATAAAGCCCGATATAAATGAAACTGCGCAGATAAGAAAACAGAGTAGGATAGAAACTTTCGCGTCCAATAAGTCGAAAAGAATATGCCAAAATTACGGCAAACAAGATCAGACTCATAGGAAGCAAAGGTTCTTTATGAAGCATTTTGTAAATATACGATCTACTCCCCATGCCTCTTCACCTCAATCCTGCCTCTTCCACTCTCCTTCACATCATAGAGGACATTATCCGCCTCCTCATACATCTCATTGAATGTCAGTTCAGTTCTTGCGATCACCGCTCCCATGGAAATTCCCGTTCCTCCCTCGGTGGCCTTCACAGTCAGGTTCACCTTGTCAAATATCTGCTGGGCACGTTCCCTTATCACATCATCAGTCACACTCTTATTGAAGAACAGCATAGCTGCAAATTCATCACCACCCATACGGCATGCGTAGTCATCACCGCGGAGTGCTGCCTGCAGTGTCTGTGCCACAAGGACAAGATATTTGTCGCCGTTGTGATGTCCGTAGGTGTCGTTGTACTGCTTGAATCTGTCTACATCCATCATGATCATCACCGCTGTGTGCGTACACTCAAGAAGTCTCTGCTCCATGTCACTTCTAAATGCTGCATGGTTCAAAAGTCCCGTGAGTGGATCTGTACGATAGGTGTTCTCCCAATTTCTGAGTCTCACATCCGCCTTATTCTGCTCCGCATCTGTCAGCATCTTCAGAGCATATGTACTTGATACATCCACTATTACTATTTCTCCTCTGTCTTTCTGAAGTGCCGAATCATAAAACATTCTTCCAGAGCATAACACATATATATCCCTGCCATCCTTCCGATGCACCTTGTGTTCCTGAAATACAAATGTACTTTTTGCCAGATTCGCATTTACCTGACAGAGATATTCTGTTTTATCCTCGTCCGGTATAAGGTCGATCTGGGTTATGATATTATTCTCTATGTCCTCCTTGCTGTAACCCGTCAGCTCCTCAAAATTATCATCTACAGATATGATCCTCCAGTTTTCATCCACCAGATATCTGCTATGTTTTACTGTATGTACACGAAACGCATCCTTGCCATATTCAGAAGAATCCACCATCTGTCTTCGCGCCATGATCCGGATCTCTGTCTGTCCGTTGTCCGTACTGACGCCATCACCATCAGAGTCCGCCAGACCATCTCCCGGGACAGATTGCTCTCCAATATTCTCTCCATTACCATCTGCGCCGACACCGTCATCAGCAGCCCCTTGCTTTGAATCAGCTGCCAGCGAATCTGCATACTTTTCTGATACAAGCCTGATAAACTCCGAAACTATATACGGATCAAACTGACTGCCCGCGCAGCTCTTTAATTCTTCTATCGCTTTTGGTATCGGCATACCCTTTCTGTAAGGTCTGTCATTGATCATCGCGTCAAATGCATCGACCACCGCGATCACACGTGACAGAACCGGTATGCTCTCACGGCTCAGTCCATCCGGATATCCATTTCCATCCCATCTCTCATGATGATGCCTTATCTCCTCCGCGATCTGTCTGAGCTCAGTGTTGCTCATGGCGATCTCATATCCCTTCTCTACGTGGGAACGCATGATCTTCCATTCCTCATCTGTGAGTTTTCCCGGCTTGTTGAGTATCTCCATAGGAACTCCTACCTTTCCTATGTCATGGAGCAGACAAAGAAGTGCCAGCTTGCTCTGCTGGATATCCGAGAGTTCTATTCGTCTGCCAAGCTCAGCTCCCATCTCCTGTGTCCTGCGCACATGCTGTTCCGTATCGCTGTCGCACTCCTCAAGAGCTCTGATAAGCGATGTCAGCATATCTGAATGCAACGATTCCCTGTCCACAAGCTTTTTTGTCTTCATGGCTGTTGCCGCATCAATGATTGCAGCGACGATGCTCTGTCCCGCATCCGCAGCCACCCCCACTGCATACTGTATACTTCCATCGAACTGTTCTTTGACCTTTTCGACACATACAGCCATCTCTTCCTCACTGCTGTGACTGCAAAGCGCTATCAGGTGCGCATCAATACCCCTGACGTAATATGTTCTCTCCGGAAAATTCTTTCTCATGATGCCCGCAAGTGAATTTATCCTCTGATCACCTGACTGACTACCCAGGGTGCTGTTGATCACGGACAATCCATTGATATCGCATATTGCCACTCCAACCGGAAACGTAAAATGGTCCACCTCTTCCATGGCAAGTCTTTGGAAGCTATCCCATTTCTGAAATCCTGTAAGCATATCCGTCTCCAGAGATATATCGGAAAATACAAACATCTGACCAAGTCTGCGGCCTTCCTTGTTGTCAAGCCTTCTTATATCGCACCTTAAAGGTCTCTCTACATCATCACTTTTTATATAGCACTGCAGAGAAAAACTGTCGTCATCTGCCGCAAAATCAACTGACAGATCATACGTCTCAAGAAACTGCTGCAGATTCTCACATTTGCAGAGGAGTTCCTTTCCAAGGAAATCATCCGCCCTGTCATTGTGCAGGATCAAATGATTGTCATAGTCAAACAAAACTATTCCCTGACCTATATTCTCGAATATATTTGTCTTTAGTTTGTTGAGCATTCCATGGGTCGAATAATTAAAGCAGCTCCAGTACAGAATATATGATGTAAGACTGTAGCCGCAGATGGAATAATCCAGAAGTTTGTACACCTCAGCTCCCGGAACGTAGAGAAATATTGCATTTATCCCAACGAGCGCAAGAAGTCCCAGGATGACACTGCTGTACTGCAAACGATATTCATGTGGAATCTTGCAAAGTTTCTTTACAAGGAGTATGAGTACCACACTCACCAGCGCATACGAAAAAACCAGATGCATATCATACAGCGGTTTCATGTCATAGCTGTATTTTGCTATCACGGTGTCCCTTCTGACATACCCTATCGCTATATTTTTGAATGGGTTTATGGCAAATATTACAAGCTCATACAAACAGTAAAAAAAGCATACGCCTATCGCCGCTCTTCCATACTTTGAAAAACGTCCTTTTGTAAAATAAACAATAAATATGAGCAGACATACCAGCATATAATCAATGCTTACGAAATATATACTCGACATGACGGACATGGCCATATACGAATCGCTTATAATACTGATAAGATAACTGATATCGACTATAGCTGCTCCTATGCAGGCAAGTCCCAGAAACCTTCCAGTCGTCTTATTCTTTTTTATGGATTTCATCGCCAGTATAATATCTGTAGCGGCTATTATGATCGATAAAAAGACATATGTCTTCAAAACGACTTCATTCATACTCATTCCTCCTGAACACCAGCCATGCAAAATTTGCCTTCGGCAAATGGCTGGCGCTACATGTCGTCAAGCGTAAGCTTGATGACCTGCGCACGCATCAGCGTGCCTCCTTTGCTACATGTCAAGTTTTCATATAAAACTTGACACATCCAATGTAGCAAAATATGGTTATATTTTACTACGTATCAAGATATGGGGCAATGTGGAAATTTTACTTGTTCTCTTTCTTCTGCACATTAATTTCAGCTGGTTTGCCGGAATTCAAATATTGAACACGCATGTATTTGATGATAAAATCTACTATATTTATTGAATTTGGAGAACTAAGATGCAGAAAAAAATCGCCCTAATAAATGATGTTACAGGATTCGGAAGATGTTCCATCGCTGTCATGGCACCGATAGTGTCTGCCATGAAGATCCAGGCTGTCACTGTGCCGACGGCAATACTATCTACACATACACAGTTTCCTATATTTTACTTTGATGACTACACACCGAAAATGCGGGATTACATCCAGACCTACAAGGATCTGGATCTGCAGTTCGATGCCATATCCACAGGATTTCTCGGATCCGAGGAACAGGTTGATATAGTTATCGATTTTATCAAATACTTTAAAAACGAAAAGAATTTTGTTATCGTGGATCCCGTCATGGGTGACTACGGCAAGCTGTACCCAACCTATACCGCGTCTATGTGCAGCAAGATGAAGGAGCTTGTAAAATATGCCGACATTATCACTCCTAATCTGACGGAGCTTTGCACCCTCCTTGATCTTCCATATCCGGAACACACTGTGACCGTGAACGAGCTAAGGCAGATGTGCATGGCTCTGGCAGAGCAGGGACCGGAACATATCGTTGTGACAGGAATACACTTCAATAAGACTCAGATAGCCAACTTCATCTACAACAAGGATGAGGATTTCCAGATGGTCATGGTTGACAGGATCGGCGGCGACAGGAGCGGCACCGGAGATGTGATTGCAGCTGTCATTGCGGGCATGTATATGAACGGACACAGCGTCTATGAATCCGTGAAAAAGGCCGCCTCGTATGTATCAAAGTGCATAAGCTACTGCGTTGAAAACAATGTCCCGGAGAACTGGGGACTGTGCTTTGAGATGTACATGAAAGACCTGACAGAGGCATGACATTTGTCATTCATTTTTACGCGACAGACTTTTATTGTATGTATATTTGAGCTGTGTTCTATCACAGCAATATCACAATTTTAATTATATGGAGATACTAACTATGGTTTTATACACTGTAACCGGAAAGGTCGGTGAGGAATGTTACCTCGACATTGCAAAGAGCGGGGATCTCACGGGCAAAAATATATATGTAAACATGACAAACAAATGTCCCTGCAGCTGTGTGTTCTGCCTGAGGCAGACAAAAAAGCAGCAGGAAAACAATACTCTCTGGCTGAAGGATGGCGAGCCTTCCATAGATGAGGTTCTGGAACTTTTCTCAAAGTATGACCTGAATATCATAAATGAACTTGTATTCTGTGGATTTGGCGAGCCTCTTGAGAGACTGGATGATGTGTGCGCAGTTATCGACGCACTGAAAAAGACATATCCTGATCTCAAGGTCCGCCTCAACACCATCGGACTTGCAAATCTTATATATGGAAGAGATATCACACCTGAGCTTGAGGGCAGATTCGACACCGTATCAATATCCCTGAACGCCCCTGATGAAAATGAATTTCTTGAGCTGACCAGATCACGCTATGGGATTCAGTCCTACGCAGCCATCAAGGATTTTGCCGTTCTGGCCAAAAGATACGTGCCGCACGTTGTCATGACCGTTGTTGACAAGGTCATGCCCGAGGATAAGATCGAGCGATGCCGCCAGATATGCAAAGATTTAGGCGTGACTTTGAGGGTTCGCCCATTTGAAAATTAACCGCAATTTACAGTGACACTTACAAAGGAGGTACCGCTATGTTTCAATCTCTAGAGTTAAAACACCCAAGATTTTATCAGGTATTTCGCCTGTTAATCGTCGTATTTGCATCTATACTGTACGCATGGAATCTCCGATGCTTTGCCAAGACCGCAGGACTGTTTCCAAGCGGTTTCTCCGGAGCATCTCTGCTTCTCCAGAACATTGGAATAAAATTCCTGCACATAAGCGTGCCTTTTGCAGTGTTCAACATCGGGCTGAATCTGTTTCCTACATACATATCATACAAATATATCGGCAAGAGATTTACCCTCTATTCGATCATAGTCATACTTCTGTCGAGTATATTTGTGGATATTCTGCCACCATATGTATTCACGGACGACATAATGCTTGTAAGCCTGTTCGGCGGTCTCATCAACGGACTCGCCATCAGCCTGTGCCTGAACGTTGGAACCAGTACCGGAGGAACTGATTTCATCAGCATATTCCTGTCTCACCAGAAGGGGATAGATGCGTGGAACTACATTCTGCTCGGAAACATCGTGATGCTGATCGCCGCCGGCGCACTGTTCGGCTGGTCAAAAGCTCTGTACTCCATCATCTACCAATTCTGCAGCACACAGGTAATCCAGCTTCTGTATAAGAGATATAAGAAAGAAACATTGTTCATCATCTCCGACAAATCAAACGAGATATATCACGCCATCAAAGATCTGACAAATCACGATGCCACATTATTCACCGGGATCGGCTGCTATGAGGAGAAGGAGAAAACCCTTATCTATTCTGTCATCAACGCCGAGGCAAAGCGTGAGCTTATCCCGATGATCCGTGGAATAGATGAGCACGCGTTCATCAACGTGGTGAAGACAGAGGAGCTGGACGGAAGATTCCATGATATTCCTCACGACTGACGAGTTACAAACTGACAATTGTATCCGAACGATCACAGCCAGACTATATCAAAGACAGACCAGCATATTTATGATCAAATATGCTGGTCTGTCTTTGTTATATCATTTGCAATTTCACGAATTCATCAAATCTTGGAAGCGCTAGGGTTATCTTGCCATACTCTCTGGTATCGACAACCCCTTTTCTCTTCAACCGCTCTCTATATACCGAGAATAACTCTGATTTCATTCCAAGGTTCTCCCGCAGATTCTTGACACGACTTTCTCCGCTTACAGAGATCTCCAGGAGTATCTTTTTATCGCTCTTATGTAAATTTATATAAGTTTTTATAACTTTATATAACTTTTTGCATCTTATATAACCTTATATAACTTTATATAACTTTTTACAAGTCGCAGCTTTATCTTATAAGTTTGTCTTATACAGCGTGCCGCGCCTCTTCATCCACACAAATGCTCCCACGCATATCACTATGGATATAAATGATCCAGCCGGTGCCGCAAATCCCATCGGGAACAATGTGTCCGGATACATGACAGATGCCAGATATGATCCCGGAATTCTTGCACATACTATGGCTATCATATTGTGGATAAACCCTATATAGGATTTGCCATAGGCGCAGAAATATCCGGTGAAGCTGAAATGTATTCCCGCAAATACGCAGTCCACTATGTAACTGCTGATGTACTGAACTCCCATCGCTACAACTATCTTGTTCTTACTAAAGAGTCCTACAAGTTCCGGTGCAAATATCTCAACTACCACGATAGCTATAGCTCCATATGCCACTATGATCCCCAACGCATACTTTAGTATCTGTTCTGCCCGGTCATGCTTTCCTGCGCCAATATTCTGTGCGGCAAGTGCCGACACTGTGGCGAGCATCGACGATGGAACTATGAAGATAAAGCTTATCATCTTCTCCACAACACCTACTGCCGCCGCATCATTTACACCACGTTTATTCGCAATGACGGTTATGACAATGAATGCTATCTGTATACAGCCGTCCTGAACAGCTACCGGGAGACCTATCTTTACGATCTCTCCGAGCACAGATCTTCTCGGCACAAAATCATTTTTCGTGAGTTTTAGTCCGGTGTTCATTCTCTTTATCGCCACAAATGATATTATAACGCTGAATGTCTGCGCCAGCGTCGTTCCAAGGGCGGCACCAAGAGGTCCCAAACCACAGGCACCTATAAATATGTAATCAAGTGCTATATTAAGACCGCACGCAACCGCAATGAAATACATAGGACTCTTAGAATCTCCAAGTCCTCTGAATACCGAACTTATCACGTTGTATGCTGTTATAAATGGAATTCCTATAAAGCAGACTATCAGATAATCCGTGATCCCCTTCACCGCTTCCTCCGGCGTGTCCATGACCGCAACTATTGGATTTATGAAGATTAAAAGTATCACTGTAAGCGCAACTGATATTATCATGAAGATGGTGACAGTATTTCCGATGGCAGCCTGGGCATCCTGAAGCTTTTTTGCTCCGACTGCTTTTCCTATGACAACAGTTGTTCCCATGGCAAGCCCTACCAAAATCACCGTGAGCATATGCATGACCTGAGATCCATTTGCAACCGCTGTTGTGGCCCCGGCATCCTTGCCACAAAACTGTCCTATGATGAACAGATCCGCCATCCCATATAATGTTTGCAGAAAATAAGATAAAAGATAAGGCAGCGCAAAATACGCCATTGTCTTTGGCACACTGCCGGTCGTAAGGTTCTTCTCCATTATGTATGACCTCGTATTTCATGTTGATGTGGACGGAGGTGACAGGCAGAATATGGCATTGAAATGGCTCCACATCAAAAGGGCTCCATCGAAAGGGGTCAGGCACCTCCTCCATGATGGGGGCAATTTCATTCAGCCAACCGTACATTAACATAAGGTTTTAAGCCACTTCCGCCTTATAGTGTCTTCCCGATGGGGTCAGGCACCTTTGCAAAAAAGGGAGAGCATCCCCCTCTGTCAAGGGGGCCTGACCCCATCCGTCCATCCATCCATCCATCCACACATGATATTAAACCTTACAACTATCGTAATGTCAACTCTACCAAGGATACTGACCCTTCTTGGCATATGGCAGGAGTTTTCCGTCAAACTTGATGATGACTCTGTGGTTGCCATCTGCATCCTCAGTCACATCCACGTCAAGGCCAAAATCGATGGCACTCATGATGGCATTGCCGCCCTGCTCATGGATTATGTCCTTGATGGCAGGACCATATGTATCAATGACCTCATGAAGTCTATAAAGAATTGGATCTGTGTTTCCCTTATATGGGTGTTCAGCCAGGAATGCCGTGGCTGACTTATCTATCCCCAGTGCATCTGCAAGCTTATCGCAATATTCTTCAGGCACATACTGCTGTCCCTCAAATGCTGATGCGAGCCATACTTTATTCACACCTATTTTCTCTGCCAGCGACTCATATGTGAGCCCGCTTGTTTTCTTAGCTGTCTTCAATGCATCCAGTTCATCTGCGTGCTGCAATCTGATAAGATAGTCTGCGTTGTTCATTGGTGTCATAATATCATCCTCCTTAAAAATCTGTACGGGTATAAAAACCAGCATAAAAATAGAGGCACTGCAAGATTCTGCAGTACCTCTTTGTACTTTCTGAGCTAATAATAGTCCTCTATCCCTAATATTGCAATATACAACATTATTTATTTTAATTTAATTCTTCAAATATCTATGCCAATCTGAACATTGTCAATCTCTTAATCGCAACCTTATCATGCAACTATTATGGACATAAGATAGAATGGTGTTGTACCCACACAGTCATCATCAAGAACAGTTATCTCAAGCATGTGTTTTTTCTTATCCCCATGATGAAGCATCGGCTCTATATACAGACAATCACCCCAGTCCTCATCAAAATTGCCTTCCAATAAAACTGAATGCTCGATATCCCCATCAAGCACAGCCTGCGCCCTGACCGCAGGTCTTGATATGGTCTTTCTATACTGTATGCCTATACAGCTTCCCTCAAGTTCAAATGTTATGCGGTCACCGGCATGTACACCTGTCCATCCATTCTTGAAATGATCAAGATGTCCCATCTTCTCATTTGTATCCGCTCTGAAACCTGAAAGTTTTGGGCTAACCTCGCGTATCGTGAGCCTTCTTGCACCCTCATATGCATTTGCGGTGACAGGGGTAGAAGTACACATGAGCAGACCGATTCATCCTGTCTCTTGAAGAACAGCACGCGGTGCTCATCTGTATCGCTGTCCGGAACCACTATATCAAGCTCCGTAATTCCTTCTTTATTTAGTAAATAACTTCTCTGTGACTGATCGATTATACAACCTAGATAATTGTCCCAGTAATTGTTCTTGTTCGACACCTTGATCCTCAATGTCCTACCCGTAAACTTCATCTCCGCAGACGTACACGGATATACCCACACCGGCTTTTCCTCATCCGTCCAGTCAATGCGTCCTGTGTACCTGATCATAACATCATTTGGTTTAACCTTCATAACATTGTCCCCTGTCATTATCAATTTTTTCCGCAAATGTATAATCTCCATGATGTCACATATTCTTTGGTCATTCCATTTGTTCCATATACATTTCTGTTTTCATCCTAGTTAAATTTTACCTAATAATCAAACTTTATTTAGCTAAATATTAATTATTCTCAATTATGCTAAACAAATCATCATAGAAAATGACAGATTTACATCTGCCACTCACCCCATATACATATATTGATTATTTTTAAATGCAGTTCTATTATATGGAAGTAAACTATTCAGTACATTTTGCAAGGAATGAAATCTATGAAAAGAGTAAACTTTGAAAACGGAAAGATAACGCAGAACATCCTCGGCGTGGCCATGCCCATGCTGGTGGCCCAGCTCATAAGTCTGCTGTACAACGTGATCGACCGGATCTACATAGCAAGAATACCAGATGTGGGCACCGCTGCTCTCGGTGGAGTCGGGCTCTGCTTCCCGATAATCATCATAATCACTGCCTTCAGCAATCTGTTTGGCAGTGGCGGTTCCCCTCTGTTCTCAATCAGAAGAGGGATGGGGGATGATAAAACCGCAGATACCATAATGAATACAGCCTTCACTATGTTGTGTGGCGCCGCCATTATCCTCATGGCTGTCGGCCTGATATTTGCAAGACCGCTATTGGTCCTGTTCGGAGCATCGGAAAGCGCACTCACCTATGCGTACCCATATATGATGATATATCTGCTTGGCACTCTGCCATCCATGGTATCAACAGGCATGAACCCATTCATCAATGCGCAGGGATATTCTGTAACAGGTATGCTGACAGTGGCCGTCGGTGCTGCTGCCAACTGTATTCTTGACCCCGTATTTATATTTGTCCTGCATCTCGGCGTCAGAGGTGCGGCCATAGCCACAGTGGTATCACAGATCATGTCAGCTGCTTTTGTCCTCTACTTTCTGAAGAACAAAGCCGAATTGCAGGTGAAGCTGCTTTCACCGGGACAATTCAGGGAATGTCTGACATATGCAAAGGATATTGTCAGTCTGGGAACCGCTGGATTTGTGATGCAGCTCACAAACAGCCTTGTATCAATATGCTGTAACAGTGTCCTGTCACGTACCGGAGGCGATGTCTATGTGTCAGTCATGACCATCGTGTCAAGCGTCAGACAGATCGTCGAAACTCCTATCTGGTCAATAGCCGAAGGTGCTTCCCCAGTCATCAGCTACAATTATGGAGCCAGAAAGCCCGATCATGTCAAAAAATCCATAGCCATCATGTCATTGCTGGCAGTTATATACATGGTCATTGCCTGGAGCATCATCCTGATCGCTCCGGGAGCACTTATATCTGTTTTCAGCTCAGACAGTTCACTTATAAGCGACTCCATCCCGGCTCTCAAAATATATTTCGCTGCATTTGCATTTATGCTGCTACAGTATATAGGCCAGACTACTTTCAAATCGCTGAACAAGAAAAAGCAGGCTATTTTCTTCTCCCTGCTCAGAAAAGCGATCATCGTAGTCCCTCTTACATACCTGCTGCCATATGCCTTCCATCTCGGAACAAATGGCGTGTTCATGGCAGAACCTGTGTCGAATATACTCGGAGGAAGCGCCTGCTTTATCACGATGCTGTTAACCGTAATACCGGAGCTTAACCGGATGAAAAAATAAGATAAAGAAATAAAAAGATCCCACAGATATCCATCGCAATATCTGTGGGATCAATAACTTTCTCTCTATTTTATTATCTGGCTAAACTGCTTATTATCTAAGCTGCCTTCTTATCCTGAGTCATGTCCTTTGCTTCTGGAGTCGTGATATCCTCTGATTCGCGATGCATCTTCTCACCCCAGTTTTCGTCCACAAAGCATTTGACCGCTGCTGCGAGTGCTATAACTCCAAATGTATAAGCCAATATATCCATTGCCATAATTATCTCTCCTTCACTGGTAAGCGCCCTGCGCTTAAATTCTGTCTTCTTGTCATCTCTTAGATCACCGAAACACCAATGAAGGCTCAGATGCGTAATTATTTTATTTTATTTCTAATGTTTATCCACAGCATCTGAGATACCCTTCATCGGCGCATCCCAGACGTTTCTTGCCATCTTTCTTATGTATATATATCAGCAGCATCCATCTTCCGCATCCGGACGCCCTGGCATATCCCCCGGCAAATGCTGACATGCTGTATACGAGTCCAAGAAGCAAGGCAAAAACTGCAAATGCAAGCATCCCAAATGGCTCTGCCTTTTTTTCTGAGCTGCCTGGGTTCAGATTTCTCTGTTGGATCGACAACCCATAGCTGGTGTCTGCAACCCCCAGCATATCGTTATTCCCGCTGTCTATACTACGATTTCCACCCAGCGTTGCAACCGAACCGGCCGAACAGTTTCTAACCTTTGAATTGTAGAGTCCCTCAGTTCCCAGATAGGAGACACATATGACAACAATAATAAACCATACAAGTATATTGCGTTTTTTTCTATCTGATAACATACGTGCCACCTCCTGTCGTATACACTGCGTGATTTCATATCACCTGTTAATCATTATAGTATATCGACAACAGATTTTGTTCAGATAAATATCTACTTTTGCCATCTCTTTGCCAGAACATCTGAAGAAATGTCAGCTTATGGTCTATCGCGTCTCACCATCCGGAGAAATGACCTCTATCCGGAACACATTTATCGTGTCCACGTCAGGGCAGCAGAACACTGCGCTTCCCGGCTCATTTCCCGGTATGCTGCCGCCATACCTCAGAATGTCCACATACGGAAATGCCACATGCATAGCCATCGGACAGAGCTTGCCTCTCTCAGTATCAAAATCATAGGAGTCTCCTATCTTGTGTCCTCTGTGACACCCATGAGGTCCTTTGCGGTCTATAAGCGTTATTCTGATCTGTGGTCTGGTCATTTTGTTATCACCTCTATATACTGCTCAAGCGGGATTCCCTTGTATTTGTCTGCGTTGTCCTTGTTAAGATCTATCAGTTTCTCCACTGTCCTCATGGCTGCCTGTACACTGTCTTCCATGCTGTGTCCGCTTCTGTATCTTCCTATCAGAACCGCAGAGAATATATCACCTGTTCCCGGGAATCTAACCGGTATCTCTGTATATGGAAATACGCTTATTCTGTCATCCTTGCCATCCAGCATGAGCGTGCTGGTCTGTCCTTCTATATTGATGCTTGTGATAACAACCGACTGTGCGCCATATCCATGAAGTGTGCGGGCAAGATCGTCCGCCTCTTCACGTGTGAGAACCTTTTTGTCCGTGTATTTGCCTGCCAGAAAGGCCGCCTCAGTATAATTTGGTACTATGAGATCAGCCACCTGACACATCTTTTTCATATAACCAACCGTATTCTCTGTGACTCCGTTGTAAAGCACACCATCATCACCCATTATCGGATCAACAAATATAAAAGCTCCCTGTGCTTTCTTCTGTCCGCAATACTCCGACACAAGCTTTGTCTGCTCCTCCGACACAAGGAATCCCGTAGCTATGGTGTCAAATGTGAAACCAAGCTCATCCCACACCCTCATACTGTTCTTCATATATCCTGTGGTCTCCAGAATATCAAACTTTCCATAATCAAGCGTGTTGGACACCAATGCCGTCGGCAGGTTGTACACCTGGAATTTCATATTGGACATGATAGGGATCATCGCAGAAAGTGCAACCTTTCCGTAGCCTGCCATATCATTTATAAGAAGTATATTGTTCATAGTCTCTTCCTCTTTCTGAATATTAATGGAGCATGCGCATTTATAGGCGCTCCGCGCGGCGTATGCGTGTTTCGTAAGGAATCCTCCGTCTTGACGGGGGTCCCCCCCTTACGAAAATTTTATTTAATGTATCATATTCCATCTACCTTTATAACATATATCTGTTCCCAGATAAAGTCCGCCTGATGAACTCATAATCTTCATCGCTCACACCATACAGTCTTCGCACGGCATCATCGATCTCGTTATACAGATCGCACCTACTCTCACATGTCATAAGGTTGTCAGCCATTTGGATAATCTCCAGCTGAGACCTTACATCTGCCATCGGTAGCAGGATTGATTCAATATGAGACCGAAGCACCTTTACCGCATGATACCGCTTCTCATACATATACTGTGCCACCCGGGAGTTAAGCACAGCCATGATATACTTCATATCCAGCCCTTCCACACGTGGAATGACAACATTGCAGCTGTTAAGCGTAAGTCTCTGCCTGTCATCATAAGCAAATACCAACTGGCGGTTGATGAATCTGTATATCAGTTTTTCCGGTGCACGGTAAAGCTCGACAGATGCCGCCTGCTGGTACAAATCCAGATCCGGATCCACGTATTTGCCAGAATCCTCATATCTGTACCTGTACACATCTGAACCAGTCACCACAGGTTCCATCCCGGCACGGCACCCATCCGAAAGGTATCTCTTATTATCTCCGGTCACGATACCCAGGGCAAAATCCGCCTGCTCCTTAAGGCTCACGCAATTCTCTGCTGTTTCAAGTTTTGCAAGAAGCCGGTACTCCTCATCATTTATCCTGAGCACAAATCCATGAGCATCCAATGGCCTGTCGTCTCTGATGGCAAATGCTTCACCGTTTTTCTCGATCTCTGCTCCCTCGCAGTGCCCGGCATCACGGCTTTTCTCAAGTCTCAAAGTCACCGCAGGACACTGAACTCCAGAAAATACATCACCGATAAAATCCACATGTCGCACATTTGCCGTCTCTGCTATGAGCTGTCTGACAGCGCTGTGATTTCTCACATCAAGCAATGCCTCCGGCAGCACAAATGCAAGCGCACCTCCATATTCCAACAATTCAAGAGCTCTCTCTACGAACACATCATATGATTCAATGCCTTTTCCCTGAGCTGTCCTGTACGACGTTTTCAGGTATCTCCGCATATCACTGCCAAATGCATATCCCCACGGAGGATTTCCTATGATAATATCAAATCCGTGATCTGCAAGTTCTCTAAGTTCTTTAAATTCTTTATTTTCTCTATGTTCTTCATATTCACCGCTGTCTTCTGGCACAAACCGCTCCTTTATAAGGAAATCAGTGCATACCACATTCTCACATATAGTCTGTATACTTGCGGGCACAGCGGCATCGCCTTTACCGGTCAATCTGGTAAGCGCCAGATTAAACCTTGCAAGCTGTACACTGAATTCATCTATATCACACGCATATATGTCGCAAAGCTCTATGTCATCCGGCAGCTGTATCAGAAAATTGCCTGTTCCGCAGCATGGATCCAGAAACCGCTGCTCCCTTCTCTCATCACCGTTTTCCATGTCACTAAACACATCATCCAGCATCTTCCTGACTATATCCGTCGGGGTGTAATATGATCCCGCCGCCTTGCGGCTTCCAATATCCCTTATGGACATATAGAGCAATCCGAGTATATCCTCTCCCTTTTTATACTCATAGTGAATATCAAAGAACTCTCTGTTAGCCTTTATCCAATCTGCAGTTTCTCCAAGATCTCCGATTATATCGTCAATCAGAACATTCCAGATACCTACCGGAAGACTTCCATCTATATATGCCAGGAGAAGTTCATTCTCCGCAAAGCCAGCTTTCCCTGTAAAATCTCCTGTTGCGTGATCAGCATTTTCCCCTGTCTTTCCTGTTTTGGTGTCACTACATCCATCACGCTGCAAAGCCCCGCTGCCTATCAGCAGCTTGAGTGCACAGTCCGCCAGCAATGCTCTCATAACAGTCTCTGTCACGCATACGCCCCGCTCTGCAAGTAGATCCGCAAGTTTCTTTACCTCACTTGTACTTACACAGTTTTCTGACACATATCTGTCATACAGGCATTTCCCGGACACGTATCCCTTGTTCCTGCGGCTGCGAAGTGACTGACGTTCACCCGTTCTCAGTGATTCCTTTATCGATCTGACATAGTCCTCGGTGAAATACACCGCGCCATCAGGCCGCTTGCCCTGTGATTCAATTTTCCCAAGTCTGAGCCAGTTTCTACCCGTTGCCCTCGATATGGAGAGCTGTTGACACAGATCGCCCAGCGTTATATGTATATCACTCACTACTCTTCCTCTGTCCTAAAAAACTACAATTTGAACGGATTGTAACACCTCGCCCAGCCTTTGTCTATACTTTAGGCAAAACTCTCCAAAACGGAGAATTATGCCTCTGGCTGAGGTTCTTTGGATGGCTCTACACAACCAGAACCCGCAAGCTGTCTCTTAAATATAGTCCTGAATATCAACCTCACAAGCGGACCGCAATAGCAGAGCTGCCAGAGCAGCGCAACAGGGAGATTCATTCCCCATGTCTGGATAAATGATCCAAAACTCTTTGAGTCATTGAATAGGATGGTTGCAATAAGGCTCATGATAGGGCACATCATTATGCAGATGTAGAATGATATCATGAAGGTTATTACCTGTGGTCTGTCAGTCGGTCTGACTATCTTGAACGCAAGCATTGGCGCAAGCTTTCCAACAACGAAAAGCTCCAGCACAATGGCTATCGGCCACATGATCGGCATCTCATGCAGTGCGATGACAAATGTCTGATTGGTGAAACCTCCTGTGTTAAGCGCTACATTATAGCAGATCATTCCATAGACCATGAACATGGCCATGATGGTTGTGAATACGAATTCCTGTAATTTGTTTTGTGGCATAATAATTTTCCTCCTTAAAATAAATCGAGCAGCCGCATTTAAAGGCGCTCCGCGCAGGCGCATGCGTGCTTCGCAACATGTCGTCAAGCGTAGCTTGATGACCTGCGCGCACATCAGTGCGCCTCCTCTGCAAGGAATCCCCCGCCTTGACGGCGGGTCCCCCTTACGAAAATAAAAAGCCCAACGAAACTTTCATCTCGTTGAGCTTAACTGCGACTACCATTAATTGCACTTATGGTAGCACATACATTTTTCAATTGCAAGTAATTTTCAGTTTTTTATAAACAATTCGATTTCAAACATCTACGAAGTTGCCTTACAAGGGCATTTTGTACTAAACCACAAACGCCATATATTTTTCATTCCGTCCTTGCTTACGCCTGCCCAGCCACGGCCTTCTTGCCTGTATAAAGCTGATAATACCTGCCCTTCATATCTATGAGCTGGTCGTGAGTTCCTCTCTCTATGATACGCCCCTGCTCCATAACCATGATACAGTCTGCATCCTTGACCGTGGAAAGTCTGTGGGCTATGACAAATGACGTTCTTCCCTCCATGAGGGCATCCATTCCCTTGGAAACCATAGCCTCGGTTCTCGTATCGATGGATGATGTAGCCTCGTCGAGGATCAGTGCCGGTGGATCCGCAACCGCTGCCCTCGCGATTGCCAGAAGCTGTCTCTGTCCCTGACTAAGGTTTGAACCATCGCCAGTAAGGACTGTGTTGTAGCCGTCAGGAAGTCGCTTTATGAAGTCGTGGGCATTTGCCAGCTTCGCAGCTTTGATGCACTCCTCATCCGTGGCATCCAGCTTGCCGTATCTTATGTTGTCCATGACAGTTCCTGTGAACAGATGTGTATCCTGAAGAACTATACCAAGACTTCGCCTGAGATCCGGCTTCCTTATCTTGCCTATATTGATATTGTCATACCTTATCTTGCCGTCCTGTATATCGTAGAACCTGTTTATCAGATTGGTTATGGTCGTCTTGCCCGCACCTGTACTTCCGACAAATGCTATCTTCTGTCCAGGCTTTGCATACATATTGATGTCGTGAAGAACAATCTTGTCCGGGGTATAACCGAAGTCCACATTCTCAAATTCAACCTCGCCTGTGAGTTCTCTGTATGTGACCTTACCTGTCTCGTGCTTATGTCTCCATGCCCAAAGCCCGGTTCTCTCCTCAGTCTCGGTGAGATTGCCATCTGCATCCTTCTTTGCATTTACCAGCTCAACATAGCCCTCGTCCTCCTCAGGCTTCTCGTCTGTCATGGTAAATACCCTGTCAGCTCCGGCAGCCGCCATAACTATTGCATTGATCTGCTGGCTTATCTG
>CAKQQK010000045.1:0-21443 GCA_934270935.1 uncultured Coprococcus sp.
GATATGTGAATATCACAAATCCCGCATATCCCGCAATTATTCCAAGTTTATCCTTTATATACAAGCCAAATTTCATGTCTAATTACTACTCCCATCTACGCTTTCAAAAGATATGCCACGATCCGATTATTCAGTCATCAAGCTATGCTGAGTCCACCTGTTCAACTACAAATATGTGCACCACCCTATGGTCTTATCTCTCACCTACAAAGCATATGCACAATCATGCTGCCTGTCACACCAGCCTGTATCCCTGCTTCTTCCTGGTCTCTATAGCATCATCATATCCAAGATCCGCCATTTTCCCCCTGAGCCTGCTTATATTTACTGTGAGTGCATTGTCATTTACAAACTCGTCATTATCCCACAGATCTGTCATGATCTCATCCCTCGACACTATCTTTTCCCTGTTGGCAAGCAGCAGCTGGAATATGATCATCTCATTCTTGGTGAGAACCATCTCCTGATCTCCTTTGCTGATCGTTCCCTTGCTGAAGTTGACCTCCGCATCTCTGTATGATGCCGTATTCTGGCTGCCCTCCATGCGCTTGAGCACCGCCGCTATCCTAAGCAGAAGTATCGTTGGATTGTATGGCTTTGTTATATAATCATCCGCGCCATAACTCATGGACAGCACCTCATCCATCTCGGAAGTCCTGCTTGTAACCATGATGATAGGCACTTCAGATTCCTTTCGTATCTCCTTCACAAGGTTTCTGCCGTTTATCCCCGGAATATTTATATCCATGAGCACCAGGTTCGGCGCCGCTTTCAATATATCGTCCTTTGTATTGTCAAAGCTATCAAGGCTCTCAGCCTCATAGCCCTCGTTCTCAAGTATCTGTACAAGCTCCTTGCAGATGCTCTCATCATCTTCCACAACAAATATCTTTTTCACGTTTATTCCTCCCTCAGTGGCATGTCCACCAGCATCCTCGCCCTGTTGTAGACATTCAGCTTTGAACCGCTGGAATCCACATCACAACTCACTATCATACCCTGTGGCAGCTTCTTCTGAAGTGAAGGGTACAAACCTCTTCCGCAGGTGTGATTAGGCATACAGCCAAATGGCTGAACCGCCAGAACCTTTGGGCACTCATGGAGTATGTGTCCCGTTATCTCCGCGCCGATGAGCCAGCCATCTCCTGTTTTATATCCCCAGCTCACATAGCCATCAGCCTCACGCTTCATCGTGAAGAAATCCTCCATGGTATAGAATCCATATTTTCTAAGTGCCTCTATCATCGCTCTCTGCAGGCTGCCGAAGAACCTCAGTCCTGCCTTATAAAGCAGAGATTCAAATGTCATATTGTCCGTAAGGTGTGAATCCATATAGTACATGGCATACCAAGAAAGCCCATTTGTGTGACTCTCACATCCATTTGACTCAAGGAACTTTATCATATCCCAGTTTCCAAGATGGCAGTATTTTATGTACAGCTCTCCAACTATCCCAACACGCTGTTTTCTCTTATCATGCAGCTTTATCCGCGAAAAATCCCTGGCAATCCTGACAAAGTTTCGTTTCATCCTGCAGAGAGTCAGATTCTTTCCCTCTTTCAGATCTTTGGACAGGATGTTTATCCACTTCTGCCACATTCTTTGTGACTGTCCCTTTTTTACCTCATTTGGTCTTGTCTGATTGAGGAGCAGCATGAGTATATCTCCGTAGAAGAGTCCGAGCAATGCTCTCCACACCATGAATGGCTGCACACGCATCTGGCAGTCCTTCTCCAGCCCCTTTACGTTCAGTGACAGGATCTTCGCCCTGCCAAATCCTGCCTTTCTCACCGACTCCTTTAACACATGTAGGTAATTAGCTCCCCTGCAGGCATCACCCGCCGTCGGCATGAGAAGTCTTGTCCGGTTGATGTCGTACTTACCTGACTGCAGTGCATCTATCATCTGCCCGGCATTTAACACTATCGGATAACACATATCATTGTTCACGTACTTAAGTCCTACATCCGTGATATGATCCTCATTTGACAGTATGACCGGATGATAATCCTTTGAAAAAAAGGCGTACTTTATAAGCGGAAAATGCGCATCCAGCATAGCAGGTATAAGCAGTATGTATTTTTCATTCCATGCGTTATCGTCTATCTTATACATAATTTACTCCCCATATACTTTGCAGTGATCTAACGTATTTGTAGCACTTTAATTATATATTATAACTTCTTTTGCATGCACCTAGCCACTGTTTACTGATTAATTTTGTTAAACTTATTTTACAATATTTCAAATTCATTCAAGATCATTTGGTAAATGTTAATTTATGAACAACTACTGCTAATCATTTTTATGATACATAAAATAAAAGAGACTTCCTTTAATCCGGAAATCCCTTTTATTGTTTATTACTGTATTTAACTATATTTTTCCGTGCAAGAATCACGATGCAACGAATTTAACGAATCGATCATCCAGGCACCATGCCTATGTAATTCATCCTATGCTTGCTTTATATTCCCGCAATAATGAGCAGTACCGAAAGCAGCACAAATCCAAACCCGAGGGCTCCGATGATCCTGACACCACATTTCTTGAACGGCATGAGAACTATCAGTGAACCGATAGGATTTAAGACAACGCACCACTTAGGAACAGGGAGTGCTCCGGTAAGGATTGCTGCTATCACTGTGACCGCAAGGCCGAGCCAGAGTACCACACCAGCCAGGTACATTGGTGGATTAAAGACCGGATCGATAGCTTTGATAACTTCATTGCTTTCATCGTCGGACATTTTCTTGCAGAGTCTTTGGTAAAGGAGCGGTTTCAGACAGAACACAACATGGCTCATAAGACCGGTATAGCATCCAAGTAATGTCATGACCTTGAGGATGCCTGCAAGCGCCCCATTCCCATTTGAGATCATATCAGCAAGGAGCCACATTACAATATATCCTCCCGGCTGTCCGAGAAATGAAAGCCAGAACGAAACCTTGAATCTCTTCGAGGTCACATCTCCCCACCACGGACAAACTCCACCTAATTTCAGATTTTCACTTTGATTCGGCATGACAAGAGGCACATCCGCAAATGATGCAATAAGACCACTTATTATTCCAAATATTCCCCACGCTACATAACTATTCATCTCTTTATCCTCCTATTAATTACTCCCTGTTGTCCTTCAGGCTTTCAACCATATCCGCTTTCTTCACCTTTCGGCTTAACAGCCACAGAGATATCACGTAGCTTATAAGAACACACACGGAATACTTTACAAAACAAAGCGGCGTGTATACTGTCTCTATATAAGTATTGTATGCTGATACACTCGCCTCAAAGTTTACCCTGCACAGCACCACTCCAAGCACTGAGCCTATCACGATTCCTATCGGAACAAGGATGTGGTAGATACTTATCATCATACGATTTATCTGTCTGTCATCGTATCCAAGCACCTTTAACATTGATATCGATGATGCATTTTCGCTTATTAACATATTTACCATGAGATATACACATATAACTATGATGAGCACGGCAAATCCGATGCAAACCGAGAGCATCGATTTCATCTGTACTGTGATCTGACCTATCTGATCTGAAAGATCTGACTTGGTTATCCTATACAGATAATCAGACTCCTTATAGTCAAGTTCTTTGTCAGACATAACAGCATTGTAACTGCCCTCAGGCACATCAAGCAGATCGCATGCATCATTCCAGCTGCTGTAGAGTATACTCTGGGAATCGTTCTGCACGACGTCATCTATCGTGACCGTGTATTCACTGAGTGATGCCTGATCGTAGAAAGTGAGCTCATCACCCTTGCCTACGCCATATATCATGGCTCCCATTGCTGATATATACGTTTTGCCTGATGTAAGCTCCAGCCTATCTCCTGACGTACTCTTTAAATCCATGAACTCATTATTATCCATACCCATGTATGTCAGATTGGTCGTGTATCCATCCACACCGAATGTGCCTGTCATGATCTCCGCTGCGCCATCCACTTTTTCTGTCTGGATACTGCTTAAAAAATACTCATACTCATAGTCCCCGACTTCATTTACAGACACATCACAATAGTTCTCAAGCGAATCTATACAGACGTAGCAGAACACCATCAATATTCCACCGACAGCGATTCCAAATATAACCACAAGACTTCTGCTCCAATTGCCAAGAATAGACCGGATCTTGAACTTTGTCGTGAACTTCATATTTGACTTTGCCATGCGAAGTCTCCTGCGTTTTCTTGTTCCTCCATTTCCTTGAAGAAGATCGATTGTCTTGAATCTGAGAACTCTCAGCGCCGTAAGCAATCCCACAATACCATATGCCACAATCGGTACAATACAGATGATCACAAACTGCACTGTTTCCGAACTGTAATCCACCGGAAGTATTTCTGTCTTCATCTCAAATATTGCCGTAGCAAGTGCATCCCTGCACGGTACAGCCGCAATGGCTCCTATCACAGCGCCTATCACTCCCGGAATAACACCAAACAATCCGTAGTGCAGCGAGAGCCTTGTCCTGCCATATCCAAGAGCTGACAGAACTCCTATCTGTCTCGCCTCAGACTTGATCTTCCTTCCGAGAACTATCGCTATTATTATCATCACAAATACGACCAGCATAGGTATGATCATATTCATATAAAGCTTTAACTGTTCCCTCTCATTCTGCGGAACCTTTATTCTTACATTCGTGGATGCCGGAATGTATGACAGAGTGTAATACTCGCTGTGTATCTCCTCCCTGAATGCCTTCTCCTGATCCTTATCATCGTATATGACCGTATAGTATGATGTCTTTGTGTCATCTTTTATCTGCGCAAATGCAGACTCACTCACTACTGCATATCCAAATGCATCAAACAGGATCATGTTGTCAGACAAATTCTTGTATACCGCCAGATAATCAGGTCTCGCCATCGTTCCTACTATTTTGTAGTTTCTTCCATCGATATCAAGAAAGTCCCCTATCTGCAGTCCCCTGGCATCCATCAGATGAGGATTCAAGAGTATCTCGTCATCAGAAGTCACATCCTCACCATCCAGCAGCTTATATGTATCGATCTTCTTTGACGGCGTGAATATCCTTAATGTGTAATCCTCCGCTATATCCTTACCTGTCCTGTCATCGCAGTTCTCCTCAGTCAGATCAATATCAGCATATGTCTGCTTTTCAAGCTGTACATTGTACTTCTCTTCAAGATTATTGATAGATTTATCATATATAGGATTTGCTGTGACAAACTGAGCCTCCTCAACATTTGTATCTTCATAGAACGAATCAAGATATCTGCCCTCTCCATCATAAGCACCTGTGACACCGATATACATGACTATCACCAGCGCGGTGAGGATAGTGACACATATGTAGAAAGAAAGATTGTGCTTTATATTCCTTATATATCTTCTATTTAATGTCATGTCCCCACCTCTTATAATTCAAGCTGTTTTGCCGGTATTTTGTTTTCATTTGCCTTGCTGAGTGATACCTTGCCATCTTTTATTCGGATTATCCCATCGGCCATCCCCGCTATAGCCTCATTGTGGGTGATGATTGCAACAGTTGTTCCAAACTGTCTGTTGACCTTCTCCACAAATTCAAGAACACTTCTCGATGTCTTTGAATCGAGGGCACCTGTAAGCTCATCACATAGCAAAAGTTTCGGATTCTTGATGATGGCTCTGGCGATGGCAACTCGCTGCTGCTGACCGCCTGACAGTTCATTTGGGAATCTGTCCTTGTACTTCTCTATGTCCACAGCCTTCATGACCTCATCTATAGGAAGTGGATCCTTCGCAATATCTTCTACGACCTGTATATTCTCCTTAACTGTGAGATCCGGCAGCAGATTGTAGAACTGGAACACAAAGCCAACATCAGTCTTTCTGTATTTTGTCAGTTCACCCGACTTCAATCTGGATATTTCCTTTCCATCCACCGTGATACTTCCCTCATCCAGGCTGTCGAGGCCTCCCATCATATTGAGGAGTGTACTCTTTCCCGAACCCGAAGGACCTAGTATCACATATATCTTTCCTTGCTCCAGTGCCAGTTCTACTCCATCCAAGGCATGAACAGTATTATCTCCTTTTCCATAACTTTTTCTGGCATTGTTCATCTGAATAAACATTCTGCTTCCCTCCAAGTAAAATTATTGTGTTTATATGTTTACCGGCTTTCTTTTTATCGATATCCACATTGTTAATCTTCCCATGTTCAGTGGACTCTTTATCCGCATGAATTGCTTCTAACTATTTAATACATTAAGCTGTCTCTCCACCCAGTCTCCTGTATTCAAGAGGTGTGCAGCCATATTTGCGCTTGAACACCGTTCCGAACTTACTCTGACTCTCGTATCCCACAGAAAGCGCTATGTCCGCAACGGAATCGTTACTGTCTACAAGTCTCTTTGCAGCATACGACATTCTTCTATCCTGCATATATCGCTTCACCGTAGTTCCATACATAATCTCAAAATATTTATTGATCGACACTGAACTCATACCATACATGCTTTCCAGTTCCGCCATGGACACATCCCTGCTGAGATCCTGTTTGATCGTGTCATATATCTCCTGCACGATACGTCTCTGCCCCTTTGTCAGATAAAACTGCGTATCACGCACCTCTATTTCATCAGTCCTTATAAGATCAAGTACATACAGCATATTTATAAGATATGAATTTTTGTCCTTATCACCATTTCCTATGATATCCCTCAGATCATCAAATGCATGCCGTAGCCGGTCCTGACACTCACCTATATAATATTGATCGTTCTTCTCACAGGCTTTTCTGATCATTGATACGTCAATCCCCGCTCTTCCCAGAAATGCTTCATCCTCACTGCTGATATTGTCGACGCATATCACTATCTCCAGACCTCCATATATGTCATCATAGAAATTGAAGCTCTTGCCAGCCTCCTGATGCCACTCTATACAGAGCGTCCCAGGTCTCATATATGCATATTTACCGTCGTTTACTCTGATCTCCGCTCTTCCCCTGTTGCAGTAGTGGATAACCATTGTATTTTCAAGTGCTCTCGCCTTGGAATGTCCCGGAAGTGCATCCATTCCCCCCATATAATATTCCTGTATATCAATTCCCGTCATAGGCGAAATAAAATTCATATACTGCCCATTTTGTCTCATTTTTAAACGGATCACTTCACCATATTTATCCGATATATCAACCTGGATCATCTCAAGGAAAAAGGACAACATCTCCGGTGGAATACGCGATATAAGATTGCTTATGTATGTGCTTTTAGCCACAATTTTCTGTATTTTCTCGTCCATATATCCTCCGTTTCTAACTTGTGTTCGTTGTATCTAACCTTGTTATAACATGCCACAAATAAAAATTCTATTCCATTTTCATTATTTTATTCCACTTCTAAAACAGGCTTATAAACTCCCCATTCCCCTGTAGGTTTCTTATATATCACGCCAACCGATAAGTTCTAATACAAGTATGACTTTGATTGATCACCCATGTACAGATTATAAAAATCCATTCCGTCGTCTTCTCAAATTATCCATACAGCCGCCAAAGTCATGTTCAAGCACAGGCTTCGAACAATTACATCTGAAAATGAAAAAAAGACACAGGTACTATATAAAATGTCACCAACCGTTACAACGGCTTAACATCTTATATAGCACCTGTGTCTCAACGCAAATATTTTTATAGACTGCTAGAGCATAGGCTGGGAACTGAACTATCGATTATTTTCCCGGTTCTTGTTCTTAAGTTTATTCCAGAATACTCTTTGCAAGCTTCTGCTCCTCATCAGTAGGCGGGTCGATTCCCTCAAGCTTATATGGTATTCCAAGTCTCTCCCACTCAGTGATTCCGAGCTTGTGATATGGAAGTACCTCAACTTTATCTACAGTCTTAAGAGTGTCTATGAACTCCTTTGTCTTTCTCAGATCATCCTCATCAGTTGTGATGGTTGGTACCAGTACGTGTCTGATCCACATATGCTTACCCTGATCTGACAGATACTGTGCAAGATCAAGTATATTGCTGTTGGAGAATCCTGTGAGATCTCTATGCTTATCATCATTGATCTGCTTGATATCGAGCAGGAACAGATCTGTGAGATTCATCAGCTCATTGAACTTGGAGAAGAATGGCTCCTCCCTTGTAAATGGATTGCCGGCTGTATCTATTGTTGTATGAATACCTTCAGCCTTTGCAAGCTTGAAAAACTCGATGAGGAAATCCATCTGAAGCAGCGCCTCACCACCGCTCACTGTTATACCACCACCGTTTTTCCAATATGGCTTATAGCGGAGCGCCTGCTTTAACAGGTCCTCAGGGGTCCTCGCCTCGATCTTGACGCCCTTATCCTTCAGCAGCTTTGTATTCTCTTCTATCTTCTTCTCAAGTTCTTCTCTCTCAGCATCGCTTGTTTCATCTGAGTAAAGCTTACTATAGTCTGTCACAAGATTCCATGTCTCTGGGTTGTGACAATATTTACATCTCATCTTGCAGCCCTGTAAAAAAACTACAAATCTTATGCCTGGACCATCTACTGCTCCAAAGCTCTCTGTCGAATGGACATATCCTAAAACCTGTTTCTTTTCAGACATATTTCACCTCTAAGTTCTTCCTATTCAAATACAACTCTCAATTAATGAAAGTAATTACAAACAAAACTACATGTCTATTATCTCTTGTAAAACTGATATAAATACATATTCTTAAAAAAAGTCCCGGAGAGGTTATCCCCGGGACCATGGTTCTTGTTATATCTGACAAAGCATCTATAACTTCACTGAAAATCCAGCGTCAGCTAAGAATTAAAGTGAGTCATGGAATGTTCTGTTGATAACATCGAGCTGCTGCTCACGTGTAAGTGATATGAACTTAACAGCATATCCTGATACACGGATTGTGAAGTTAGCGTACTCTGGCTTATCTGGATTCTCCATAGCATCAAGGAGCTTATCCTTACCAAATACGTTTACGTTCAGATGATGAGCGCCCTGATCGAAGTATCCATCCATTGCGCTTACAAGCTTTGTAGCTCTCTCTTCCTCATCATGTCCAAGTGCTGATGGGTTCATTGTCTGTGTATTTGAGATACCATCCAGTGACCACTCATAAGGAATCTTTGCAACAGAGTTAAGTGATGCAAGAAGTCCTGATGTCTCAGCGCCGTAGCTTGGGTTAGCACCTGGTGCAAATGGTGTCCAAGCACGTCTTCCATCTGGAAGGTTACCTGTGTACTTACCATAAACTACGTTAGATGTGATTGTAAGGATAGATGTTGTAGGCTCTGAATTACGATATGTGTGTCTCTTCTTGATGTCTGTAAGGAACTCATGAAGAAGCCATACACCGATGTTATCAGCTCTGTCGTCATCGTTACCATACTTAGGGAACTCGCCTTCGATCTCGAAGTCCTCAGCAAGTCCTGTCTCTGCGTTACGGATAACCTTAACCTTAGCGTACTTGATTGCTGACAGTGAGTCGATTACGTGTGAGAATCCAGCGATACCTGTTGCAAATGTACGACGTACATCTGTATCGATAAGTGCCATCTCAGCTGACTCATAGTAGTACTTGTCATGCATGTACTGGATGAGGTTAAGAATATTTACATAAAGTCCTGCTAACCAGTCAAGCATCTTCTTGTACTTAGCAAGTACTTCGTCATAGTCAAGGTACTCTGCTGTGATAGGTGCGTACTCTGGACCTACCTGCATTGGCTTACCAGTCTTCTTGTCAAGGAACTTCTCATCCTTACCACCATTGATAGCGTAAAGAAGACACTTAGCAAGGTTTGCACGAGCTCCGAAGAACTGCATCTCCTTACCAGTCTGTGTAGCTGATACACAGCAGCAGATTGAGTAATCATCGCCCCAGATTGGCTTCATTACATCATCGTTCTCATACTGGATTGAGCTTGTTCTTACAGAAATCTTAGCAGCATACTTCTTGAATGTATCCTGAAGAGCTGATGAGTAAAGAACTGTAAGGTTTGGCTCTGGAGCTGGTCCCATGTTCTCAAGTGTATGAAGGAATCTGTAATCGTTCTTTGTAACCATTGAACGTCCGTCAACACCGATACCACCAACCTCAAGAGTAGCCCATACAGGATCTCCTGAGAACAGCTCGTTGTATGACTTAATTCTTGCGAACTTAACCATACGAAGCTTCATTGTGAAATGATCGATAAGCTCCTGAGCCTCAGCCTCTGTAAGCTTACCAGCCTTAATATCTCTCTCAATATAGATATCAAGGAATGTAGATACACGTCCAACTGACATAGCTGCACCGTTCTGAGTCTTGATAGCTGCAAGGTATCCGAAGTATAACCACTGAACAGCCTCTTTAGCGTTTGAAGCTGGCTTTGAAATGTCATATCCGTATGACTGAGCCATAACCTTCATCTCTTTGAGACGCTTGATCTGCTCTGAAAGCTCTTCTCTCTGACGGATGATATCATCAAACATGTTGCCATCGCCACAGTTAGCCTTATCCTCTTCCTTCCAAGCGATAAGCTGATCAATACCGTAAAGAGCAACTCTTCTGTAGTCACCTACGATACGTCCACGACCATATGTGTCAGGAAGTCCTGTTACGATATGTGTATGACGAGCTGCCATCATCTCTGGTGTGTAAGCATCAAATACTGCCTGGTTGTGTGTCTTGTGATACTCAGTGAAGATCTTGTGGAAGTTCTCGTTTGGAGTATATCCATACATCTGAAGAGCCTCCTCAGCCATCTTGATACCACCATAAGGCATAAATGCTCTCTTAAGTGGCTCGTCTGTCTGAAGACCTACAACCTGCTCAAGATCCTTTGTCTCTGGATCAATGTAGCCTGGGCCATAAGATGTGATGCTTGATACAACATCAGCATCCTCCTTTAAAACTCCACCGTTATCTCTCTCAGCCTTCTGAAGTGCCTGAAGCTTATCCCAAAGCTTGTTAGTAGCATCTGTTGGGGCTGCAAGGAAACTCTCGTCTCCATCGTACTGTGTGTAGTTGTTCTGGATGAAGTCTCTTACATTACACTCTTCCTTCCAGAGTCTACCTGTGAATGATTCCCATTCCTGGTTCTGTAACATGATAAAATTTCTCCTTTCAGTGTTTTAATATGTGAAAATGTGACACACTATTTACTTATTATACAGAATAATCTTCTATAATTCAATAATGCTTATCACATTCCTTGCTTTTCATTTGTAAGTATATTATACTTTACCCATAAATTCGGTTGTTATAACCACGCAATAAGGATTTAAACAACTTTTTTTGAAAAAATTTGAGAAAATATATGAATAATATATATTGTATATGGACGAGGGATAATTTATTACACATATACAATATACTGTGTTTTGAAAAAATATACATCCTATAGCTGAAAGCCTGATCGCACCCCTGCATCATGACACCTTGTCACCATAATATACTACGCTGCAGACTGCTGCTCTGCTTTGAATCAAATAATAAAATGGAGGTTATGTATGAAACTTAAAATCCCTCAATATCAATTGTCTGAAGTACTCAACATGATGGCATTTAAAGGAATCTCGGAAGCCGATATCAAAACCATGATGGATCTCGGGATCCTGCGTGAACACTATTACAGATACAACTCCACCATATTCAAAGCCGGTGAGATAACCGAGGAGCTCGGAGTAGTCATCAAAGGCCGGGTGATCGTTGAGAATGTTGACTACTGGGGCTCCAAAAGTATCCTGAGTTCAGCACTTCCGGGAAAGGTATTCGGCGAGACCTATGCCCTGTCAGGCCACAAGCTCATGATCGACGCAAGAGCCACCGAACCTACTATCGTATTCCTGCTCAACGCACAGGATATCATGTCCGGCAAATACAACAGTTATCCGTGGCATCTTCAGATGCTGAAGAATCTTCTTCTTCTATCATCGAGAAGAAGTCTCACACTCTCTCTTCACATCTTCTATATAAAGCCAAAGAAGATACGCGAGCGTGTGAGCTATTATCTCTCAGGACTTGCCAGCTCCCTGGGTACAACTGAATTCGATATTCCATTTAACAGGGAACAGTTTGCCGACTATCTGAATGTAGACAGAACTGCTCTGTCAAAGGAGCTGTCCAACATGCAGAGTGAGGGACTTATAGAATTTAAGAAGAACCATTTCAAGCTGTTGGAACTGGACCACGAAGAGTTGACATAATACTACCTCTCTATCTGCTTATAAAACCTGTCCAGTTCACCGACATAATTTTTATTCCAAGGTTTTTGCCTGCCACAATAATGAACTATAACTGTATTATTCTGAATCCAGTCCAAGTCTACCTTCCAGTTTCCGGGTGTGGAATTGTAAAATGCCAGCACCCGGTAACTGAAATTATATCTAAGAAAATCATGAATTCAATATCTTCATAAATTCCTCGCCTGTGATCGTCTCCTTCTGATACAGATAATTGGAAAGTTCATCAAGCTTCGCTCTGTTCTCAAGAATGATGGTTGCCGCCTTCTCATGCTGCTTTCTTATAAGCTCCACAACCTTCTTGTCTATGAGTGTCTGCGTCTCTGCCGAGCACGAAAGCGATGAATCACCGCCAAGGTATTTGTTAGTCTCTACCTCCATGGCTACCATATCAAACTCTTTGCTCATTCCGTATTTGGTGATCATCGCTCTTGCAAGCTTTGTTGCCTGTTCTATATCGTTGGATGCTCCGGTTGTGACAGATCCAAATACTATCTCCTCCGCAGCTCTTCCGCCTGTGAGTGTGGCGATCTTATTCTCAAGCTCTTCCTTGGTCATAAGGTAATGGTTGCCCTCATCGACCTGCATGGTGTAACCAAGAGCTCCTGAAGTTCTCGGAACTATGGTTATCTTCTGGACAGGCGCTGAATCAGTCTGCTTGGCAGCTACAAGCGCATGTCCGATCTCATGGTATGACACGACAAGTTTCTCCTTGTCTGTAAGTATCGCATTCTTTCTCTGATAACCTGCTATTACGACCTCTATGCTCTCTTCCATATCGGCCTGTGTCACGAAGCCTCTACCTGCTCTGACAGCCCTGAGTGCAGCCTCATTTACAATATTTGCAAGCTCGGCACCGGATGCTCCTGATGCCATTCTGGCTATCTTATTGAAGTCTACATTGTCTCCTATCTTGACCTTCTTGGCATGAACCTTGAGTATATCCTCACGTCCCTTGAGATCCGGAAGTTCTACAGGTACTCGTCTGTCAAATCTTCCCGGTCTGAGCAGTGCAGGATCAAGTGAATCCGGTCTGTTGGTTGCTGCAAGGATGATGACACCATTGTTGCCCTCGAATCCATCCATCTCGGTGAGGAGCTGGTTAAGTGTCTGCTCACGCTCGTCATTGCCGCCTATCTGTCCATCTCTTTTCTTTCCTATAGCATCTATCTCATCGATGAACACTATACATGGAGCTTTCTCCTTTGCCTGCTGGAACAGATCTCTTACCTTTGAGGCACCCATACCTACAAACATCTCAACAAACTCTGAACCGGACATTGAGAAGAAAGGTACATTCGCCTCTCCGGCTACAGCCTTGGCAAGCATGGTCTTACCTGTTCCCGGAGGACCCACAAGAAGAATACCCTTTGGCATGGAAGCGCCGATCTCCTTGTACTTTCCAGGATTGTGAAGATACTCAACTATCTCAGTCAAATTCTCCTTCGCCTCATCCTCTCCGGCGACATCTGTAAACTTTATTCCCTCTGTGGAATTAACATATATCTTCGCATTGCTCTTGCCCATTCCAAACATCATGGAATTCTTGCCGCCTCCGGCATGCTTCATCATCTGATTGGCAAGCATTCTTCCAAGTAATGTGAATATAAGTATAGGCACGATCCAACTGAGTATAAAACTGAGTATCGGTGATGTCTGCTTGATCTCCTGACCTGAGAACTTGGCTCCCGACTTGTAAAGTCTCTCGGTTAAGTTCTCATCACTCACCATAGCAGTCTTGTACACCTTCTTGTCATCTTTGCCTGTGAAATAGATGACATTTGACTGTGCCTCAATATCTACCTCATTGATCTTCTTGTCCTCTGTCATGGATATGAATGTACCATAGTCCACCTCCTCTATACTTCTCTCAGTAAACCATGGGACAAATATGAAATTGAGAACCATTATTATGATAAGCACTATCAGATAATAAAATATCAGCGGCTTCTTTGGCTGTTTTATTTCTTTCATATAAAAATCCTCCTTGTGATATTTTTTAGAATATATACATCTGACACAATGCAGAAACGCCATTATCATATATATTATTCTAACCTTATATCACAAGGAGGATTTATTCAATTAATTATTTCTAAAATTTGTATAATTCTTTTAATAATCTTTCACTATTTTCTCATTGACACTAATCCTGTAATCAAGACTCTTGTCATTTTCTGCTCATCCTCTTATATCTACATCGCCGCCCTCATGGCATGATGGTATGCACCATAGGCGCAAATTTCATTTACAATGAACTTAATACGCTGTTAAACACCCTGTAATTGAAATCATCATTTGGTCTGCAGTATACAGCAAACTCGATATTCTCAAATGCGTATATATAATCACTTAGAACATTTGCAGCAGCTGATGCCACCGCATGCGGATCGTTGCGGAATGCACCACAGCCAAATGCGCCAAGGACAACAGTGTCCGCATGGTTCATAACGGCGCTGTCAAGTATCCTTCTGAGTCTTTTCTCATGAATAATCTGAAGGTCATAATTGCTTATCCCCGCTGCGCTTGCACCATTCTCGCAGTTATATATATTTCCTGGAATTTCCCGTAGATTCGGCGCAGCACATGTGATTACATCCGCTTTATACCAGTCCTTTCGCTCCATGAGCTCCGGCAGATCTGTATCCGTCTTAAACACCACTATACCAGGTGTATATATAATGTCATCATTGTGTATAGGATCTTTTGCCGCTCTGTGCGGAGTATAGAACATCCCCCACATATCAGGAGTGTTCAGACAGAAATACAGATTTGAACATCTGCAGAGGCATTCCTCCTGCGCCCCCGCTCCATATACAACGCCGCCACCCGGATTTACCGCCGATGCAAAGTTATGCACAGCAACATGTTGTCCCTTATAATATGCTGCCGCCTCATATGTTCTCTTTCTGGATACCACAATCCTTGCCTGCTTCTTATAAACATTAAGATTAAGTCCCGGAATCTTCTCACTTTCTGCAATAAATCGCTGCCCTGACACCGATTTCTTTGTAGCATCTGACAATGCAGAATCCGTCTTGCACATATACTCTGTATTTTGAAATATGATTTTGTTCATCTCTTTGCGATCCATCTGTAATCCTCCTTTATTCTCCCTGTCATACATGAAATTATGATAATATGTCCACTCTAAATGTTCTCGTTTTTCAATTTCATTCATTTTCTCTAGTCATAATTTTAAACCACAGGGAACCAATTTACCATATCCCTGTGGTTTAATCTTTAATTAATATTCACCTGTTATTCTATCACAACTACACCTGTATCCAGAAAGAATTTGCCAGTGCTCACACCATATTCATACGCTGAATCTTCTTTATCCACGAATGAACTGTGCATCTCCCCAGTCACATCTGCATATGATACGATCACATACTGCCAGTCGCAGTCAAACTTTATTGTATCTGGTATATCCCCAACATCATAGTTTTTGGCGTCCAGCTCTTTGTTATCCTCGGACATAGCTGTAAATGTATACTTTTCTCCTGCTCGTTCAAACTTCCATTCCACATGTATGACCATTTCGTTTTCATCACTTGACGAACTTTCGCTGCCCGAGAACGAAGTCGTCTTATACGACTCTTTTACATCCATTGCACCTGATCCGTTCTCTGCAGTCTGATCCGTGACCGCACACCCCATTGAGCTGCCACTCGTTATATAATATGTTCCATCTGTTTTCTCATATACCTTATTGAGGATTATTCCCACATCATCATCTGAGTCTGCATAGCTATCCTTATTGTCCAGATCATAGTACACGCATCCGTTCACTGTCCGGCTTCTGGTGACACTTCCATCTGCATTCTCATTATACCCAACATTGTTTGTTCCAACACTTATACCATCAGATACCAGAGTCTCGTACATATCTTCCCCCTCGCCTGATCTGGCATAGATCATATAACATCCGTCAACATCAATGTCTTCATCTGTTATCTTAAGTGTACCTGCATCAATATCGATTTCGCACGGAACATCGGTAACTGTCCCAAGCCTTTCTGTTGTTACAAACACTCCAACCAGAGAATCATTTTCAGCAGGTTCAACTTTTGTTTTATCCGCAAGCGAGCAGCCTGTCAGCATACATATTCCAAGCATTCCAATAATACCCACAGCAGCCAGATTGCTCTTTCGTATCACTCTATGTGTCTCACCTGATTTCCTGTCTGTTTTCT
Source organism: uncultured Coprococcus sp. (assembly GCA_934270935.1). Taxonomy (GTDB): domain Bacteria; phylum Bacillota; class Clostridia; order Lachnospirales; family Lachnospiraceae; genus Coprococcus. The sequence goes on from CAKQQK010000045.1 coordinate 16,400, forward strand.
TACCCCTGATAACTTTCATCACAGCTCCCGCCTCCTTAGTCTTCTTCTATAAGTTCACCATCAAATGTCAATATGTCTCCAACATCGCAGTGCAGGTAATAGCATATCTTGTTGATCGTGGTAAACCGCACACCCTTTGCCTTTCCACTTCTAAGTACCGACAAATTTGCCTCTGTAATCCCCACAAGCTTGCAAAGCTCCTTCGAAGTCATATTATTTTCTTTTAAAACTCTGTCCAGCGTTACTTTGATCGCCATACCTGCACGTCACCTCAAATTCTATATATATGAATCATTTTCTTCTTTTATCGCTTTTGTCTTAGCAAGGTTTCTGACACCCATATACACAACGACGAGTATTATCAGCTCATATAATGGAAGTGATATCTTGAAATCGGCATTTGAAAGAGTCGTCATGATAAAAAGCTGAAGCACATTCTTCGAGAGTTCAAGAATCACCATGACTGATATCGCACTCTTGCTCGTCTTTGAAAGTCTCTCTGCCATATGGATTGTTTCATCCGAATACTCATTTTCTATTATGCTGTTGCAAAGCCTGTATCCCCTGATCAGAACCCATATGACAAGAGCAGCATTTACAAGCTGGAAAATAAACAGGATCACTGCCCATCCGGCATCACCAGGCATAGCACCGGCATTTGTCCGATTTGTTCTGACAAGCTCCGGCAGTGACACACAGACAATCACAAAAGCTGTGAATACCACTATCACACATATTATCTTCTTTATGATTTCTACTATCTGAGTGCTATCCGCCTTGTCTATACTCTCCACGATCCTGAGCACAGCATAACATGCCAGCACCGACCATATCACTGAGCTTATTGCAAGATTCAGCATATCTGAAGTTACCAGAGCATTTCCATCTATGACATACCCTGGATTTATCATCATATATATTCCTATGAAAAGCACTGCTGAAAGTCCCAGCAACAGGTAGTCAGCATCAATTTTTCTATTTCTTATACAGAGCACGATGAATCCAGCAAGTGGCACACAGCCTATCAGACAGAACATACATATTGCAAGGACATTCTGTGCTCCGCCCGCAAGAGACATCTCCCTGAGCCACTTTGCTATGTATGCAAATGCATTTAAAACACCATTAACCATAAAATTCTCCAATCGCCAAGTAAATTATTGTTTTTCGATAATTATCTTACTGGTATGATACCATAAAATTATCGTTTGTCAATAATTATTATTGTTTTACGATAATTCAATTCGGTTGATACAAAATATGTCTCCGTATATTTGACTTCATCGCCAGCATGACCGATGACTATTTCATAGATCTGTATGAATATCTTTTCACAGATGGACCATACAAGGTCGACTATGTCGGATACTTTGACAACATCTGATCATAATTGTCAAAACAAATACCTCCCGGGCTGATCGTTATATTCCATCATCCGCCTGGGAGGTATTATCACATATTTTGTAATAAAAAATAACTTTTCACTATCAATTACTGGCACTATCGACTACTTGCCGGTCTGATCTGACATTTTCTCTATAAGCTTCTTACATTCAGCCTCAAATTCACCTTCCACTTCTCGCCATGGTCTTTCGGCCACAGCAGGGACTGAACTAAGGTTGTCCGTATTCCTGTACGCCTCGCCTTTCATCAGATTCTTAAGTTCGAAGTTCATCATATCATCATCTATCTGTTTCCACATCGCATTCTCTTCTTCGCTCAGATCAGCAAGTCCAAATCGCTCAAATATAACGTTCATGATCGAACTCTCAATCTCAAGATAATTGGACAAATGTGCTTTTACCGGTCTGATTATGTCTGATATATACGCCTCGCTGGCATCGTGCAACAGACAGGCAAGCTGTAGCCGCTCTGACCATCCCCTTGACTTCGCCTCATTCATACAGTTGATGGAGTGCTGTGCCACAGAAAAGAAATATGACACATGCCCTCCGCCGCGGCACGTGAGGCTTAACGCATGCGCAATATCCTGTATTGATATGTCTGAAGCTGTCATATTCATCGGATCTATTTTGTTCCCCGTATACGTGTCCATCGTTGCCATATCACAGTCTCCTTATCCTTATTTGTCAGCATTTTAAGATAGTATATCCTTGTCGTATCATATTCCACTTTTAATTCATTCAATGTCAAGCAATTCAGAAATAATATCATTGAATTGTCTGCTCTGATCTATGTTGCACACGTGACCACAATGCTCTATTATTATCAGCTCCGCATCTGTCAGATCAGTTTCCTCCACGATTCCATTTATAAAGCACAGATCACCCCGACCGGAAATATATACATTCTCCTCGTGTAATCTGCTCACGAACTCGTCACAAAGTGAAAAATGCTCAATAAAAATATTCATATACGCCTTAAATTCCTGACTGTTTAATGCCTTGGCACATTTGCAGAACACCTTCCTGCTTGTCTTGCTGACCTTCCATGGCATAAATAACTTTGCCATTATTCTGTAGACGACAGGAAATGGCAGCTTGTCACCTATCTTAGCAAAGACATTGACAGCACGCCTGAGTGGTTTTCCAACCGTGCCAAGCGCACCCACAAGTATTGCTTTATCTATGTAACTTCCGCATCTCATCTCCATATATTTGATAAATATAGTTCCAAGTGATACGCCCATAAAAACAGCTCGCTGTATCCCCCGCTCATCAAGCACCTGCGTTATCTCACCCACGACAACATCCAGCGTACTTCCCATCTTGGACAATTTCAGCTCACTGTCTCCATGACTTGGCAGAGTTATTGCCAGAACATTAAACTTCTTCTGAAGCAAGGGAATCTGATTCTTCCATACCCTGTTGTTCCCTCCAAATCCATGAAGCAGAACTATATATCTATCGGTATCACATGAGCTTTCAAAAACTTCATAATGTAACATATCCTTGCATCCCCTTGATCATTTGTATTTTGTATTACAGCTTTATTATCAATCTGGTATGACCTCTATATACACCTGATCATACTTATCCCTAAGTTCCTGTTTTATCTCGTCTCTCACCTTATGAATGATACTTATATGTATCACATCCGTCTGATTTCCTATATATACCTCAACCCAAAGCTTCCGTCCAGTCTGGATGACATCCAGAAAAGTGACCTCATATGGGTAATCCTTCATATGCTGATCCACTATGCCTCGTATCTGACTAAGCGTCTCTTCCTCTGGAGCAAATAGAATAAGATTCTTGATACTCTGAAATATCTCGCACACCGGCTCTTTTATAAGAAGAAGTGCCATAACCACCGCTACAGCCGGATCAATATAAGGGGTCATAAAACGCAGGCTTGTATGCAAAAGAACAGTCTGTACCGCAAATGCTATAGCAACTCCCATACTGCTTATTACGTCAAGTTTCCACATATACAACTCCGCTTTGATAGTTGTAGACTCATATTTCTTACTGTAATGGCCAAGTATCGCATACATAACCGCACAGCATACACATACAAGAAATTCAAATACCGCTATGCTCCCCGCATCTACCTCATGTCCACCATGAAACAACAGCTTTATATTCTCAACCATGAGATTACATGTGAGTGCAAGCAATACACTGTACTTCACAAGGAGAAAAAGCGATTCCACCTGGGCATAGCCATATGGATGTTTCTCTGTCACCGGTTTATACAGAAGCGGAACAAGCACCATAAATGGTCCTATCATGACCAGATCTGCAGAGTCGAACAGGCAGTCCGTCCAAAGTGAATGTGAATGGGTATACCATGCCATCACGCCCTCCGCAAGTATAAATAAGACGCTTCCAAGAAAAGACAGACGAAGTATTCTCTTCTCTATGGCAAGCTTGTCCTTTCTCGACCTACGTTCCTTCTTCTTAGCTTCTCTTTTACTAATTTCTACATCTCTTTCATTCATTATATATTCTTCCTATGTTTAATTTCCATAGACAACAATATCATCAGTACATAATATAATCAAGTATCGGCTATTGATTTCTCCTTTTTGATATGCATATTTTTTACAAAAAAGTCCCTGCAACCACCTCATGGCAATTACAGGGACTCATATTGTCTTTATTAAGCTAATTACTTACAAGTTCTGTTCGTCCGAATCCTACTTGTTAGCGATTGCAGCCTGAGCAGCAGCAAGTCTAGCAATAGGTACTCTGAATGGTGAACATGATACATAATCAAGACCAATCTTGTGGCAGAACTCAACTGATGAAGGATCTCCACCGTGCTCACCACAGATACCGATGTGAAGCTTTGGATTAACTGGCTTACCAAGCTTAACTGCCATATCCATGAGCTTACCAACACCTGTCTGATCAAGCTTAGCAAATGGATCGTTCTCGAAGATCTTAGCGTCATAGTAAGCATTTAAGAACTTACCAGCATCATCTCTTGAGAATCCGAATGTCATCTGTGTAAGGTCGTTTGTACCGAAGCAGAAGAAGTCAGCTTCCTTAGCGATCTCATCAGCTGTAAGAGCTGCTCTTGGGATCTCGATCATTGTACCAACCTCATACTTAAGATCTACGCCAGCAGCAGCGATCTCAGCGTCAGCTGTCTCAACAACTACCTTCTTAACGTACTTAAGCTCCTTAACCTCACATACAAGTGGGATCATGATCTCTGGCTCAACATTCCAATCTGGATGTGCCTGCTTAACCTCGATTGCTGCACGGATAACAGCCTTTGTCTGCATCTTAGCGATCTCTGGGTATGTTACAGCAAGACGGCATCCTCTGTGACCCATCATAGGGTTGAACTCATGGAGTGAGTTGCAAAGTGCCTTAATCTCCTCAACGCTCTTGTTCTTAGCAGCAGCAAGCTTCTCAATGTCAGCCTCCTCTGTTGGAACGAACTCATGAAGAGGTGGATCCAGGAATCTGATAGTAACTGGGTTGCCCTCAAGTGCCTCATAAAGAGCCTTGAAGTCTCCCTGCTGATATGGAAGGATCTTATCAAGAGCTTCCTCTCTCTCTTCTACTGTATCAGAGCAGATCATCTCACGGAATGCTGCGATTCTCTCTGGATCAAAGAACATATGCTC
>CAKQQK010000046.1:0-21310 GCA_934270935.1 uncultured Coprococcus sp.
ATATCAAAGAATCATGCTTGCAACAATCCCCTTAAAACGAGAGGCAGGTGTGCCCTCCTGCCCCTCAAAAAGAAAGGGAAGGTGAAAAATATATAGTCAACTGCTGTTTCCAGCAGCTATGAATCGTTACTTACCATAGAAGTCATGGTTTACTTCTGCTTTATAGTAATTACTACATGTTACAGGAGCATTATACAGTGTCGTGAGCATATAGCTTCGTATGTTGCGTACCTTTGTAGTATTGTTGCGAAGGCATTCCAGCACATACTCCATCGTATGAAAATCTATCTTCTCCAATCTGCTCCGAACAACATCATATGGAAAATCATATTTATTGATACGGATTACTGGCTGTTTAACCGCTATGGTCTCAACCATCAGCTCCACCAATTCGTTTATGTCCATCTTCTCTGTAGGATGGCACTGAAGCAATACGTCATAATCAATATTGTCTTTGATAAATGAGCGCACTTCATCCATCCTATCCATCGTATCATCTTTCACGCCTGTGCCTGATGGAATGATAGGATAGGTAATCTCCTCTGTATTCTCTGTAGTATTCTCTGTATTTGTCCCACAAAATTTTGTATGAGGTGGTACATCGTTTTGTGGCAGGGTCATACAAAGTTTTGCAGGAGGGTCATACGAAATTTTGTATGGGGTGGTACAAAATTTTGTAGGAGGGTCATACAAAGTTTTGTAAGAGGGGGTACAAAATTTTGTAACAGGCTTATTTGCTTGGTTTTCAGACTGTTTTTGTATTTCTTCCCCTGCGTTTTCTACATCTTCATAATCTCCTGGTATGTCCAGATATGTACATGTGTAAAGTTTATCAACGCATAAATCTATGTACATAACATTATTTAAGACCATTCCGCTATTTGTTTCTATGTTACGGAATTCACGACGGATCACACCTATTTCCTCTAGTCTGTCAAACGCTGCCTTCACACTTCTCCGTGATTCTCCAAACTGCTCGGCAAAATCATTGTAGGTTTTCTGAAGCAAATCCTCACGGAATTTTCTTCTGTAACCGATTGTCATACCGCTATGCTCGTCCCGTACTTCCACGGGACGATACCAATACACGATTTCCGACAACACACAGATAGCGAGAAGGTATGGCTTGCCATTCTCACGCAAAATCGTTTTATACCAATTTACCGGCGTAACATTTCCACTGATGTTCATTTCTGCCAGCGCATCCACCGACGCATTACCAGTATTTACGATGTTCGTCATGCCCTCTCACCTCTTTTCTTCCATTCATCCAAAAGGCTTATTATAACCTCTGTAATCTTCTCTTCTGTGTATTCTTCATCAAAGTAGTCATCCAATCTGTCTGCCTTGAATGTTACTTTTCTCGGCTTCGCTGACACCTGTTCCGGAAACATGATGTTCCTCACTTCTTCCTGTGTAAGCATATTTCCCCGGCAAAATGCCTTTAGTTTTGCCGACTGCTCTATATTAGGGAATACATTCCTGTCGAGTATTATATCGAGTACCCACTGTTGCTGTTCCTCACTCAGATACGAAAGGTCCACTCCTTGAATAAAGCCAATCTTTTTCCGATCAACAAAGTCAAGTAACTCATCAGACAGTTTCGCAAGCCTGATATACCGCTGAATCTTCTTTGCGTTCTCGCCGGTTTCCTCACTCATGATATCAAGGCTACTACCTTTATCTCCCTTAATGCCCTGATGTTTCATGGCATAGTAGCGCATACTGTACGCCCTTGCCTTTTCACTTGGAAAGATATCCTCTCTCTGGATATTACTGTCCACCATGACAATGGTTGCTTCATCGTCATTCAGATTTCGGATAAACATTGGCATGGTATCAAGTCCGGCAAGCTCACAGGCAGCCTTTCTTGTATGTCCTGCGATGATCTCATAGCCACCCTGTGGTCGCATTCTCGCAATCCCCGGGACAAGCACACCATACTGTTTGACACTCTCCGCCATTTCTTCAAGCTTATCTTCATGGATCTGAAACGGGTGATTTCTGAACGTGTGCAGACTCGCTAAAGGTATCTCACGTATTTCACCACCATTTGCATTTGCCTGTTCCAGATTTTCGTTTGTACCAAACAGATCGTCAAAGGATTTCATCTTTATCTTGGAAGCACTATTCGATTTATTCATCTGCAAGCACCTCCTTTGCGAGCTTCTTATACGCCGCCGCAACTTTTCCCCTTGGATCATGCTTGAATATACTCACGCCCTCTGCGGAAGTTTCTGCCGCTCTCACAGAATGTGGGATAACCGCACCAAACACACGGACATTTTTGCCATAGATTTCTTCCACCATAGACTTGATTTCCTTCGCATAATTGGTACGTCCAACCATCTTTGTAAAAACGATTCCCTCTATTCCAAGGTTTGGGTTTAAATATTTCTTTGTCCTACCAAGGGTGGTAATAAGCTGCTGCAACCCCTTTACTGAAAGATACGCCGCCTCTATCGGTATAATGACCGAATCAGCCGCAGTAAGGGCATTCATCGTCACCATGCCAAGACTGGAATTGCAATCAATCAATATATAATCATAAAGATTTCTTACACTTGTTATGTACTCTTTCAATAAGTACTCTCTCCGCATGGTATTTACCAATGTGACTTCCAGTCCGGAAAGTTCGATATTGCATGGGAGAAAAGATACTCCCTCCTCATGTACGATAACACCTTCCCGCTTTCCATAATCTTCTTCATTGATTACTTTACACATGATCGTCGAGAGTGTCACATCAAGCTCATCCGGCTCTTCCACACCCAGACTTGAAGAAAGGGAGCCCTGACTATCCGCATCTATAAGTAGTACCTTCTTGCCTTCTCTTACCAAACCTATACCTAAGTTCACTGTTGTCGTAGTCTTTGCTACTCCACCTTTTTGATTCACGATTGCTATTACTTTACACATACCGTTGTACCTCCATTCCCTATCGAATCACAATGCCACTTCCTACATAGTGGCATTGTTCATTCAACTGTTTTGCATTGATGGATTTCTTATCAGAATCCGTTTTCTTTCTCGACACTTCTGCATATACACGCTTGTATTTATCTGTCCCCACATTGTCAAAAAAAGTCGAGACATTATTCAATTCAAATCTTTTATCTCTCTGAAGCAGACGGACAAACCAGCGTATATCATTTTTTGTCCCTTGAAGCCTTATCTTTAACATATTGACACCTCCTTGAATAGAAAAATAAAAGGCAGGGATATTCAATATTTGTAATTAAATATCCCTGCCAAATTGGCTATTTTATTCACTTTTATTCATCAAAGAATATTGTGTCTCTCGTGTCGACTCTATAGCCGACAACGACATGAATTCTGTCCACTATCTGCTTTTTATTCCTTTTCACATCGGTTCTGCCGAAATTGAAAAAGCTGCAAAAGGGCGAAAATTCAAGGATTTTCACGAATCTGTACGACGTAGTCCCATTATAGTCTCTACATGCACAGTGCCCGGAAACTGATCCACAGCGCAAGCCTTAGTCACAAAGTATCCATTCTCCTGAAGCGTCACCAGATCCCTGGCAAGCGAGGTTGGCTTGCAGCTTATGTACACAAGCTCCTTCACACCATAGTTGATGATCTTCGTCAAGGCTTTAGGGTTGATTCCATCACGAGGCGGATCAAGCACTATGAAGTCCGGTTTTTCCTCTATGTCGTCTATGACCTTGAGCACATCTCCAGCGATGAACTCACAATTGTCAAGTCCGTTGAGCTCCGCATTCACACGGGCAGCCTCCACAGCCTCCTCCACGATCTCCACACCTATCACTTTCTTTGCAACCGGTGCCAGAAGCTGTGCTATGGTTCCTGTTCCGCTGTAGAGATCAAATATGACTGCATCCTTCGTGTCACCCACATAGGAGCGGGCCTTGTCGTAGAGTCTCTCTGCGCTCTTTGTATTTGTCTGGAAGAATGAGAATGGTGATATCTTGAACTGAAGCCCAAGAACCGTCTCATATATATACTCTGTTCCGTAGAGCAGGTTCGTCCTGTCACTTATGACGGCATCCGCCATGGAATCATTCTCCGTGTGGAGGATTCCTGCGATCTTGCCCTCAAGTGGAAGCTCCAGCAGACCCTTCACATATGCATCAAGGTTGAGAGACTCCAGATTTTGTGTGGTTGTCACCAGATTCACCAGCAGATCTCCATTTGTGGCAGAACGTCTGATGACCAGGTGCCTCAAGAGTCCCTCATGCTGCATCTTCCTGTAATATGGAAGTCCGGCTTTTCTGCAGAATTCAACCGTGTATTTCACAATCTTGTTCAGATCATCGTTCACTATATAACAGTCCTCTATCTGCACGATGTCATAGGTGCTGTTCTTCTTATGAAGTCCCAGCGCCAGCGGGCCATCCTTGTACTCGTCGCCAAATGAGAACTCCATCTTATTCCTGTATCCCTGTGTAACAGGTGATGCGATTATCCCCTGCCATTCATAAGGATGTGCGCAGGCATCGATAACTCCGTCCAACAATCCTTTTACGAGTTCTTCCTTCACTGCAAGCTGGTTGTCATAGCTGAGAGTCTGATAACTGCAGCCACCGCATGCTCCAAAATGTGAGCACACCGGTGCACCGTCCTCCAGCTCCGACTTCTCCAGAACCTCCAGAAGTCTTCCATCGGCCTTTCCCTTCTTAAGTTTCGTGATACGGCAGGACACCTTCTGTCCCTTTATCGCTCCTTTGACAGTTACCTTCCTGTCATCCATATGAAAACTTCCCTTGTTCGGGAACTCGTATGTGTCGATCACACCTTCAACTATGTCATGTTTTTTCATGCTCTTTCCAATCCTTGTCCTATTTTATATTCTGGTATCCTATCCCCAAAAGCTCTCCCAGAAACTCTTTTTCTTTTTCTTATCATGTGGCTCAAACAGATCCCATGCCTCAGCTTCCTCTGGCTGAGCCGGCTTAGGCTCTGCCTTTGGCAGTTCATTTTGAGCAAAAAACGGGGTTCCATGCTGATCAAAATCCAGTATCATATATGTTCCGACACCGTTATCCCTCGGCAATGCCAGACTTCCCGGATTTACTATATAAGAATCCTTATAACTTGTCAGATTTCTTCTGTGTGTATGTCCATACATCACAAAATCATAGCCTTTTTCATCTATCAAACTCTCTAAGTAACTTGTACCAAGACTCACAAAATATTTGTGTCCATGGGTTATAAAAGCTTTCTTCTCACCTATAGTCACTTCCTCAAATATAGGCAGTGCCCCATTGTTATCACAGTTTCCACGCACCATATGTATCTCACAGTCGAACAGATCGTGGACAAGCTTCTCATCCCCCTCCACATCGCCGAGGTGGATCAGCATATCCACATGTCCCACTATGTTGTGTATCTGCGTCAGGCAGTCACTCTTTCCATGCGTATCACTTATTATCAAAACCCTCATCTTTATTCCCTCCTTATGCTAAATTGTCTGGAAGCATCTGTGATGTTTCCAGACTTTGATTATACATTCTGTACACTTCTGATGACATCCTTCATCAGTCTGAGCGCCTTGCCCCTGTGGCTTATCTCATTCTTCTCCTCCGGGGCAAGCTCCGCTGTGGTCTTGCCCCTCTCAGGCAGGAAGAATATAGGATCATATCCAAATCCATTCTCACCGCGCTCCTCGTAACCGATGATTCCCTCTATGGTTCCGCGCTCAGTATACTCACTTCCATCAGGGAACACTGCCGCTATCACACACACAAACCTGGCTGTTCTCTCAGGATCAGGAACTCCGGCAAGCTTGTCCATGATATACTGATTTTTTATATGGTATGAGGTGTCCTCCCCAAGGAATCTGGCACTGTATATTCCCGGCGCCTTGTCCATATAATCCACCTCAAGTCCTGAATCATCGGCCAGAACCAGACATCCGATGGCCTTGCTTATCGCTCTGGCCTTTATCAGTGCATTCTCCTCAAATGTCTTTCCGTCCTCAACTATATCGACATCAATACCAGCCTCTTTCATGGACTGTATCTCATATCCCAGATCCGCAAGTATCATGCGGACTTCTTTCATCTTGCCTTCATTGCCTGTTGCAAATATAAGCTTTTCCATATATACAACTCCTTTCCCTCTAAGGCTGAAAAGTTTTACGCAGAATTTGGAATGTTATCCACAAATACATTGCTTTATCCACATTCAGCCCTCGTCTCCTGTTATCAACTTTATAATTTTATATAAGTATTTCTATTTATGTCCTACTTGGCACTCCTGGTAAATGCCTTCAGGCACACATTACATTTTCTGTCCTTCTCCGCACTGTACCACTGGTTGCCATACAGACTCAGGTATCCCTCGCCATCTTTGATATCGAAACTGTCCGTCAGTGAATCCGCATCATACTCTATAGCTATCGGATACTTCGTGTCAGGTGTAGTTATATGTACAATAACTGCAAATTTGCTGCCATCCGCAAGCTTTTCTGCCTCATCCAGATTAACCGTATAGTACCCGGCATATTCCATCTCTCCAGATGCTACAAGTTTTCTGTCTGCAAGGTCATCCTCACTCTCAAAATCCGTTGTCACATACACCTCGTATGTGCTCTTTGCACCTGTGGCGTAAAATGAAACTGCGGAGAGTTCCTCTCCCTTGCCCGCCGTATACACATTTGCAAAATAGGCTTCCTCATTGTCAAATCCCAGTACACCGACCCAGCCAAGCTTATCTGCCTGATATATCTTGTCGTAATTGTCAGAAGGCTCCAGTTTCGTGTACACCACGCTGGTCTCACATATATGTGCATCACAATACGATATATAGAAATATCCATCCTCGCCAAATTCTGTGCCCCAGCTGTTCTTACATATGAAAGCACCGTCCTTCTCCGGCGTCTTGTTGAAGTTGTTCCTGCTGTAATTGTCGTCCCATCCGACTATGACCACGTCATGATTGATGCCCTCTGAGCCGTCATAGTAATATGAGCTGTGATCTCTGTTGTAATATTCTGAATCGCTGTCTGCATCCTGCATATCACTGTAAATGGCAGTCTCCACACCACCCTTAGTGTACACAGCTTCCTTGATCGCATCAAGATCTTTGTCTTCGATGATCTGAGCCTCCTGCAGGTGCTTCACAGCCTTGAGATCAGAATTGGTCTCATCATCTCCATAAGGGTCATCCTTCTCAAGTACCGGTCCCTTCCAGGATGCAAGATAAGCTATACTCATCCTGTACTGTCCACCCTCGAACTGCTCTACACCAAATCCATTGTTCATGGTCATGTTGTCCACAGAAAACTGCAGTTTTTCATCGGGCATGAGTGTTGTCTCAAGCGCAGCAAGCGATGCAAATGCCCAGCATGTGCCGGAATCTCCCTGATCCCTCACCTCGGTTACTCTGTTTTCCTTTCTCATGTCATACAACGCAGGAAGCGTGATATCCTCGCCTGTCTTCTGAAGAGATACCCTTCCAGTCTCATAACTGTATTCACAGGTATAATCCAGCGCGTCACTTATATATTCTATAGGAATATACACCGCATCGTCCTTTTTCACTGGCGCCGTTCCAAGCTTCACATCTTTTCCATCAAGGGTCGCATCAGTTTCCCCGGCCACAAGGCGCACAACACCCTCATTTTTCTTGATAACGATGCTGCCATTTGCATATTCATCCACAGTGCAGCCCAGCTTGTCCACGAATGTCTTCACCGGAAGCATCACATGGAGATCAGAGCTGATGTAAGGCATGTATTCCTCATCCTTCACATCACTGCCGTTCACCTTCAGCGTCAGGCCATCGGTGTTATAATTTTCAGCCAGCTTTCCCGCAAATACCGATGCAGCATTCTGCTCGTCTTCGCTTTTCTCCAATCTGCCCGAAGGCTCCTTTGTTCCATAATATGCCAGTGCCCCTATGGCCAATATAAGAACCACATATATCAGCTTTTTCAACTGTCTTCTCTCCTTCTTTTAGGTGGCTTAGGCCCCATAAACTGATAAAAATATGATTTTATCATTCCGTTGTATATCTTTCTGTTTTTGTCCGCTTTTCTTCCAATGTACTTCTCAGCGTCCGAATATGATGTTATCAGGAACATTGACCAGTCATCAAGATTCCTGTAGCTCTCCCCGATGGTTCTGTAGAGTTCCGGAAGCGCCTCCTTCTCCTCAAGCCTCTCTCCATAAGGCGGGTTAGTGATGATGAATCCATACTTTTTAGGATTCCTCAGATCCTTCACATCCCTCTGCTGGAAATGGATGTGCTGGTCCACCCCTGCCGCCCTGGCGTTCTCCATGGCGCACTTCACCATATCTGAGTCCAGATCATATCCCTGTATATTCATCTTCACATCGTGATCTATCAGATCATGTGCCTCATCAACCGCATTGTACCACAGTTTTTTGTCACAGATCTTTGTCCACTCCTGAGCTGTGAAATCTCTGTCCATTCCCGGTGCAATGTGTGCTCCGATCATGGCAGCCTCTATAGGAAATGTTCCGCTTCCACAGAATGGATCAACCAGCACTCTGTCCCTGTTCCACGGTGTGAGCATGATGAGTGCGGAGGCAAGTGTCTCTGATATAGGAGCCTTGCCAACAAGCTTTCTGTAACCTCTCTTGTGAAGCGACACTCCGGACGTATCTAAAGCTATAGTGACGATGTCCTTAAATATAAACACTCTGACAGGATAGCTGGCACCGTCCTCAGTAAACCACGAAACCCTGTATGTCTGCTTCATTCTCTCCACCATAGCCTTCTTCACTATGGACTGTATGTCCGAAGGACTAAAAAGTGCGCTCTTGTTGGACGTCGCCTTTGACACCCAGAATTTTGCATCTCTGGTGAGATACTTTTCCCACGGGATTGCTTTCGTTTTCTCGAACAGCTCGTCAAATGTGGCCGCCCTGAAGCTGCCACATTTGAGCATGATCCTCTCCGCTGTTCTTATAAATACATTCGCCCTTGCAATAGCCGTCTCATCTCCGGCAAATGTTATCCTTCCGTCCTCGACCTGGACTATCTCATACCCAAGATCGAGTATTTCCTTTTTTAATACTGACTCCAGTCCGAAGTGACATGGAGCAATAAGCTCTATTCTACTCATCTATCAACCTTTCTTCCTTGAACATCAGCCTTGTAAGGCAGCTGATGTTGTATGTCATCTCTGTTTCGTAAGCGGTCCCCGATACTGCGAAATACCCCCTATGGTATTTATCACTTTGTAGCCGTCCTCGCTCATTGCAAGTGCCGCTTTCATACTGCTGACTCCATGGGTACAGTATACCAGCAGATACTTGCTTTTGGGAAGAGTATACGCACCTTCCTTTATCAATTCAAATGGAATATTTATCGCCATCGGGATATGCCCGGAGGCAAATTCTTCCCTGCTTCTCACGTCAACTATAATTCCGCCTCTTGCGACAGCTTCACGGATGATTCCCCTGATAGGTATGCTCGTAAAACCCATGTTTACACCCCCTTCATACAGACAAAAACACTCTTTCTCTTATATGATATGAAGGGAACACTGTCCTGGTCACAAATTTACCGATATTGTAAAACAATCAAGAAATCCCGGCAGGCGAAAGCCATTTCCGTCTGTCGGGACTCCAATCTTAATTTATTACTTTTTCAGCTGTGCAAGTCTCTCAGCAACCTGCTCTGACATCTCTGTGTACTTGGCAAGCTTTGCCTTCTCTTCTTCAACCTTTGCGGCTGGAGCCTTGTCTACGAACTTTGGATTGGCGAGCATTCCGGATGCACGCTTGATCTCTCCGGCAAGCTTTGCAGCCTCCTTCTCAAGTCTCTCGATCTCCTTGTCGATATCCACAAGTTCCTCAAGAGGAATGTATACAGCGGCATCGTGGATCAGTGTCGATACTGCGTTCTCATCGATTCCTGTCTTGTCCTCCTGAACATGTACCTCGCTGGCATAACCCAGTGTGGCAAAGAAGCTCTTCGATGACTCAAATATATATCTCACGTCCTCCTTTGCAGATACGACATAAACCTTTGCCTTTCTGCTAGGTGGCACGTTCATTCCTGTACGGAGATTTCTGATCGCACGGACTGCTGCCTTGATCGTATCGACAGCTGCCTCGTCAGTCTCGAAATTCCACTCATCTGTGTACTCAGGCCACTTGGAGATCATGATCGACTCCTCCTCGTCCTGAATGTTGCAGAAGATCTCCTCTGTGATAAATGGCATATATGGATGAAGAAGCTTAAGTGCCTGGATAAGAACTGTCTTCAGTGTCCAGAGCGCTGCTGCCTTTGTCTCATCCTCATCATTGTAAAGACGAGGCTTAACCATCTCGATATACCAGTCACAGAACTCTTCCCAGATGAAGTCGTATACCTTTGATACAGCAATACCAAGCTCGAACTTCTCCATGTTGTCTGTCATCTCTTTTGCAAGAGTGTTGACCTTGGACAGGATCCAGCGGTCAGCTATTGTAAGGTCAGACAGCTTCACATCTGAGAAATCTGCCTTCTCCATGTTCATCATGATGAAACGTGTTGCGTTCCAGATCTTATTTGCAAAGTTTCTGGAATTCTCAACTCTCTCCCAGTAGAAACGCATATCGTTTCCAGGAGCATTTCCTGTGATAAGTGTCAGACGAAGGGCATCTGCGCCGTACTTGTCAATAACCTCAAGTGGGTCGATACCATTTCCAAGGGACTTACTCATCTTGCGTCCCTGGTCGTCTCTTACAAGTCCGTGGATCAGCACGTGCTTGAATGGGCTCTTGCCAGTCTGCTCAAGTGCTGAGAATACCATACGGATTACCCAGAAGAAGATGATATCGTATCCTGTTACAAGCACGCTTGTAGGATAGAAGTACTCATACTCAGGTGTCTTGTCCGGCCAGCCAAGTGTTGAGAATGGCCACAGTGCTGATGAGAACCATGTATCGAGTGTGTCCTCGTCCTGTGTGAGATGTGTGCATCCGCACTTTGGACATACTGTAGGAACATCACGGCTTACGATGGTCTCACCGCAGTCGTCACAGTACCATGCAGGTATTCTGTGTCCCCACCAGAGCTGTCTTGATATACACCAGTCACGGATGTTCTCAAGCCAGTGGATGTATGTCTTGTCGAACTGCTCAGGCACAAATGAGAGCTCATCGGTCTTGATGATGTCAAGTGCTGCCTGTCCCATCTCTTTCATGCGGACGAACCACTGAGGCTTGATCATAGGCTCTACAGTTGTCTTACATCTGTCATGTGTTCCTACGTTGTGGCTGTGTGGAACTACCTTTACGAGAAGTCCCAGTGCGTCAAGGTCTGCCACCATCTGCTTTCTTGCCTCGTAGCGGTCCATGCCTGCGTACTTGCCACCCAGCTCGTTGATGGTTGCATCATCGTTCAGTATATTTATCTCCTCAAGATTGTGACGCTTTCCGACCTCGAAATCGTTAGGGTCGTGGGCAGGTGTGATCTTTACACATCCTGTTCCGAACTCCTTGTCAACATATGGATCTGCGATAACCGGGATCTGTCTGTCTGTGAGTGGCAGCTCCAGCATCTTTCCCACTATATCTGTATATCTCTCATCGTCAGGATTTACTGCTACGGCTGTATCTCCGAGAAGTGTCTCCGGTCTTGTGGTCGCTATCTCGACAAATCTTCCCGGCTCTCCAACTACAGGATAGTTGATATGCCAGAAGAATCCGTCCTGCTCCTCATGTATAACCTCAGCATCTGATATGGAAGTCTTACATACAGGACACCAGTTGATGATCCTTGAGCCCTTGTAGATGTAGCCCTTCTCGTACAGTCTTACAAATACTTCCTTTACGGCCTTGGAGCATCCCTCGTCCATGGTGAATCTCTCTCTGTCCCAGTCAGCAGATGAACCCATCTTCTTGAGCTGGCTCACGATACGGTTGCCGTACTCCTCCTTCCATGCCCATGCATGCTTGAGGAACTCCTCACGTCCGATCTCTTTCTTATCTATTCCCTGCTCCTTCAGCTTCTCTGTAACCTTGACCTCGGTTGCGATAGCTGCGTGGTCTGTACCAGGCTGCCACAATGCTGAGTAGCCCTGCATTCTCTTGAATCTGATCAGTATATCCTGCATGGTATTGTCCAGGGCATGTCCCATGTGGAGCTGTCCTGTTACATTTGGAGGCGGCATTACGATCGTAAATGGCTTCTTGCTCCTGTCAACTTCTGCGTGGAAATACTTCTTCTCCTCCCACTTTCTGTAGAGTCTGTCCTCTATCTGGGAAGGATCATATGTCTTCTCTAACTCTTTCATCTCATTCTTCCTTTCTATCGTTGCTGATTTCTTACTATATTATAAATCTGAACTGGCCTGTTTTCGCTGAAGTTATCACGTTCATTCTGCACTACACAAAAAAACGCCCTCCGGGCACCTGGCCAGAAGGGCGGGTATAATATCCGCGTTACCACCTTGTTTTGTATCTCATCTTATCCTATAACGGGAACGCCCCGGCATGACCTACTATAATTTCAGCCACACAGCTCAGAAGCTACCTTCACATGTATCTGTCAGGAATGATCTCACAGCTAAAAACCATTCTCTCTGTCTGACTCCCCATGCTACTCCTCTTCGTCAAAGCATTTGCTTTTATTATATTTGTGATAGTACAACATAGACCCGCTTTCCGTCAAGCACTATATCATCCTATCTGGTTTCTGAATTCATCCTTAAGTGCACTCAGGATTGAATCCATCCTCCTGTCATAATCCTCTATGTCTCCATGCATTCTGTTGTACACAGCCTTCTGCACTTTGTTGTATATGGACATCTCATGGACATCCTCCCTTGAGTCCGCCACCTCATTCATCAAGTCATCAAAAAAACCTGCTGGCATCCCCCTCTTTCTTATCTCTCGCTGAAGAGTCGCCGTATCCACAGTCACCGCCATGACGCAGAAATATTCTATGAGGGATTCATTGTTCTTGTTGAGCGCAAATGCCCTTATAAAACAATTCTTCGCTTCCTCAAGCTGAAGATTGCCTGCCATAGCCACGCCCTTGTTGTGATATATATTTCCCAGAAACTCATCATATTCATCATGGGATTCCTTGTACTCTATGATATCGTCGTATATTGCATCAGCCTTGATGTAATGCTTGTACATCATATAGCTGTCAGCTCTCTTTTTGTCAAGTTCATACGGTTTGAGTGTGCGGATCCTCTTGCACTCATTCATGAACTCCTTGACCTCGTCCTTGCTGTAGAATTCACCATATGTAAGTATCTCTACCATCAGATCCTGTATATACACATTCTTCTGGTTCAGCATATCTACTTTATCTGCCAGATCACCCATGTCTATAGCTTCCCTCAGCCACGCTGTAAGCCTGTCACCCAGGTCATCTTTCCCCACCAGAACCATGTTGTTAAAAATGTAGTAACACAATTCTTCGTAGGAGTATACACTTATCTTTGTATTGAGAAATGTATACGGATTATCCGCCGTTTTAGTTTTACAAATTATAATTCCACTCATATGTGTATCACCTTTATATATATCAACTGAAGACATCTGCAAATTTTATCTGTTCCGCAAAACTCCAATTTTGCATCATTCACCCGGATCCAAATGCTGTCCCCTCAGATATGACGGTATGGTAAATGCCGGACTTTCGTCTGAATCCTCGTCATCTGAATCCTCGTCATCTGAATCTTTTTCATCGGAATCTTCTTCATCGGAATCCTCGTCATCTGAATCCTCGTCAACTAAATAAGCATCCCCGTCTGAATCTTCTTCGTCAGGTTTTCTCGCAGCAAAATCATCGTAGTCAGATTGTCCTTCGTCATAATCTTCTTGATCAGATTCATCTGAATTCCCAATATCTTCAGCACCTGATTTTAATATGTTCAGATCATCTTGCAAATCTGCACTGCCTGGATATCTGTATTCTGCTTCTGGATCATCTGTATCTTCTGACATGGCATTTCCATCATCCGCAGAAATATCTGACTCACCATCTGAGCCTGTATTTTCTTCCGGGTCCGGTTCACCAGCACCATCTGTATCCGGTTCTGCTTTGTCTGTCGATCCGGCACTTATCACATTTGCCGAAGGAACATCATCCGCAAGCGGCTGAACCGGTGAAGCCGTTCCATAGAACACAAGCGGCTCTTTCTCAGGCTCTTCTGTGTCCATCACCAGGTCATCATCATTCACTGAGTCCACATCATGTTTCTCAAGATCAGGTCTGTGTGCTGCCTTTGGCGCCCCCGGATCATCACTTCTCAGCTCATCCGTATCGCCCTCGGCCGCTCTCACTATCTCGGCCTGCCTCTCTGCCTCAAGCTTCTGCGCACGCTTCCTCTTTATGGCAGCTATATCAAATTCTTTTCTATATATCTTATTTGTGCTTGGATACAGGCTTCCAAATCCCAGATCACGTATAACTATGGCTCCCTTATCCGAACCATAGTACTCTACCTCTATCGAGAGCTTTGTGGTCTTGTTCGGTCTCGCCGGCAGACCATAAATCTCTACAGTCTCACGTATCTCCTCCTCAGTAAGTATATCCTGATATACAATCTGTATCCTGCGGGTATCATCCAAAAATACTTCTATCTTTCCCCTTGTGTTGAACCACTCAAGGCCACCATAAGCTATCGGCCAGAAAGTTTTTTTCTCGTCCATCAGATTGATTCCGATATTGGTCTTGACTGTCTCCTCAGTATCTATGAAATATCTGCTGAGGGATTCTGTGTATATGCCGCCCAATGCCCTGTAGCAGGCACCCTTCGTATATATATTCTGCCCTACAAACACTCTCCTGCCCTGACACAGAACAGTGGCAGACTGTTTCATCCAGTTCTCAGCAAATCCGATACCTGTCAGATATACAGACGACACGAACACCTGCGCCATGCTCTCGCGCACCACATCGGCAAATGCCTCATCCATATCCTCCCTATATCTTCCAAACCTCTTCAGATTTATGCGTTCATGATAATCTGTGTGTTCAACAGTCACGATGAGAGGATATTTTCTCGTCATATCTATCCTGTAAAAATCAAGACCATTTCTTCCAAAATCAAAAAGTCCTACGCTGTTATTCCTGAGCGGTTCAGGCTGTGCAAATATATAGCATAGACCGCTGTCTAAGTGGCTGACTATATTGAACTGGTCATGCCCAAGTCTCAGGACAGATCTGAGCCCTCTGACCGCCTGTATTATCTGTGGATCTGTATCTGCCACAGTGACCGTAAGCTTCTTGATCGTAAATCCGCCTATCTGATCCGTGAACTGCTTTATATGAAGCACCATCATCTTGATCAGAAGATCACTGGCCTTGTACTCCCTGCCCTCTACGTCAATTTTTTCCTTGCGGAGAGTCTTCTCATATATCTGATCCACCACCGTTCCGTTGTCCTCAAATCTATAAGCGGAAGCTTTGGCGCCAACACTCCATCCAGACAAATCTATGAATTTATAGCACTCATCCTGTGCATCTCCTATTCTTTTGTGATATGCACTGTAGAACATAATGTTAGGGAGCATATATGTGTCTTTTGCCTCCTTGTGATACACCGATTCAGGCTCATGTGTATCGACATTATAATAACTAAGCTGTGTATATTCCGGTCCAAGATCCAGACCAAGATACAACTGTGTGTCAGCCATATCTGTTCCCTCCTTATGAAATGTGGAGCAGGCGCATTCAAATGCACTGCGTGCGGCGCCTGCGTGCTTCACAACATGTCGTCAAGCGCAGCTTGATGACCTACGCGCACATCAGTGCGCTTCCTCTGCTGGGTTCTCCCGCTTACGCGGGTCCCTCCTTATGAAAAATCAAAGTAACATCAGATTTGCGTCGAAGAAATGGCTGTTGTACAGGTATGTGTCCATATCCTGTATCAGCTCATGGTCATTCCTCTTCTCCTGACTTACCAGCATACTGTTTATCAGTTCAAAGCTGCTGCTTCCCTCTTTGTGGAAATTCTCATTTTTCAATATATCGCTCTCCACAACAACGGATGTTCCAGTGACTCCATCGATTGAATATATCAGCGACTCTCCGTGGAACACTACTACTTCCTTCACGTAGACTCCAGGTATGATCTCTGTCATCCTCTCCGACTTGTAGTTCGCCATACTGCTGCTCTCCTGGCCAAAGCTGTAGCTCACCCATACCTGCCTTCCTCTTTCACCCTTGAAGATCACGTAGGTCTTGAACTTCATGTCGCCAGGCAGTTTGACAAATGCCTCAAACTTTCTGAAGAACGGAAGTATCTTGCCAAACTCTACGAACTGCTTGACATTCGTCCTGATCCATTCCCTCTGCTCCTCGCTGTACCGGCCGCTCCTGTTGCTGAAATAGTACAACAGACTCATGCGGGATATCTCATCCCTGATGTTGCCTCTGTTTATCTCTCTGTACAGATCCTCCATTATATTTGAAGGTATCTTCTGGTCTTTGATAAAATACTGATGTGCACAGTATCTGAGGAAAGCTTTTACAACCATTCCCCGGCTTCTTCCTCGATAGTACACTTCAAATATATCGTAGATCGACTCTATGTAACCGTCCGCAAACATCATCTGGGCAAGTATGTTCTCAGACAACATGTCGATATTTCTATAATTTGAATTCACTGATTTGAAGAGATTTGCCATCTCCTCGAGCGAACCATTGTAATTGTTTATGAGATATGAGAGTATCTTCTGTCCGGCATATCCTCGTCTGTATATATACACACATATAGATATGAGAAGTCTGCTCTCGTCATACCTCTTGTCGTCTATTCCAAATTCAGCTATCTTGATGAGCTCGTCTATATCCACATCAACATAACCAAATCTGCGCATTCCCTCAAATGCCCTATCATACATATCAAGCACGATATAGTATGTGTTTATCCTGGATGCATATGAAGGATCTACATAATCCAGATCTATCTTTGAAAGATACCTGCCAAGTATATCAGCGTCAAAGTTCTCATGATAATACTCCACCATGTGGGTGAGTGCCTCCTGGCGGACCTTGTAGCTGACCTCAGGACACATAACTATATCTCTGGCAAGATTGATCTCCTTTGCATCCCTGTGTGTAAATATATCTATATCATTGTACAGGAAAAGCAGATATCTGTAGTCTCTCGGACTGTACTCATGGCACACCTCCAGATAACTTCTCTCATCAACTATACGCTCCAATCTGTATGGAACAGTGCTCACGTATCTTCCACCGCCTTCGTCCAGCATGGTGATTATAGCCGAAGGAGAAAGGATCTCCACATACGCCTCCCCGTTCTCAACCGGAACTTTCACTTCACCGCCCAGCTCACTGTGAGTCACAAGTATATGCGTTATATTCTCGTTGTCGCACACAAATTTTCTCTTGAAAATAATATTTATCAGCTTGCCCGCAAACTCCGGTTTGACAGTCTCCGGATCAAGGAATTCGTCATATATAACCGTAAGATCATCATTCACACGCCCCTGTAGGATCATCTTCTCCATAAATCTCTCTATGGCTGGCATAAAATCAATATACACAGACTTCTGGCTGTCTTTGTTCATGATCACATTTGCATATATATATGCAAGCTCATCATCCGTGAGCACATTCTTGTAACTGAAATATCTGAGAATAGCCTCAGGTATCACATCATAATGTCTCTTGTCCATGCTCCTTATAAAGCACTCATTAAGTCCCACGTATTTGAGATCCTTCTCTGAGGCATCACTGTAATATACGTGATATTCCGGATCATACATTTTATTCTTTATCAGAATACCGCATATCGCATCCAGAGTGGTCTTGTCATGGCGTCTGTCATATATCTGCTCCAGCATGCGGAAAGCATGTTCATCGAAATTCCTCTGTCTTGAAGCTGTCTTGACAAACTCCACGATCACATCCTCCGACACGAACTCATTCCTCATGCCCCAGCGGAGCGCTGCGATCTCCAGCGGAGCTATCTTCTTCATCATGAGAGGCTGCTTATTGAACATGTCGCATATCTCAAAATATATGACCGGACTGTTCACGCCCTCATTGAAAAGCTTCTGTATATCTTCATATAGAACCCATTTGTCCTCTGTATAATTCACATCGACAAAGAGAAGAATCCAGAAATAAAACAAGCGATCTTTTTTACTGGTCTCGAACTTCTCTCTGACCATCCTTGCTGTCTTATCTATAAGAAATTTCTCTCTGCGCAGAAGAGATTTGAGATAACTGAGATAGCACTTCTCCACATCCTCCATACTTGTGAAATTTGCATCCGCATCTATTCTGAGGAACTCCTGCTCGACAAAATCGGTGTGTCCCTCAAGTATCTGCATATGCAGCAGTCCAAGCCTGTACATGCCATATTCCGGTCTGTATTTTATCAATGTGTTAAGTGCAGCTCTGGTCTCCGTTATATATTTGTTCAGATCTATCTTGTCTGTTCGGAAATCAATATATGTCCTTATGAGTGCCTCCTCGGCCCGCTTCACAGTAAACCTGTTCTGCCTGCTCTTCGGCGTCATCTTGACTACCTCAGGTTTCCTGATGCTGACCCTGATCCTCATATTCTGATATGTATTCCATATATATATATATCCTGCTGACTCTCCGTCATGGATCTTCTGAGGATCGATCAGAAAAGTAAGTTCAAATGAGTTGCCATCGAAGCTGTCCCATTTTAGTACACTTGTCTCTGGTATAAGAAAATCGCAGTCAGATGCTATCTTCGTGTTGGTATATCCCCATGTGTTTTTCGTTATGGTTACCGAAGCACGGACCAGCTCAGACGGCATCTCCACCAGAAGATCGTTCTGCGCCACAGATAATGTAAGAGACCTTTTCTTGTGGGTATATACAAGAAACTCTTCCATAGCCTGTCCTATGGACAGTGACAAGCCCAGAGTATCATACACTCTCTGCAATGTCTCATCCCGCCCTATAAATGTGCGCACGAAATCCTCGCTGCCAAATATGCGTATAGCATCATCCCAGTTCTCCTCAGCATATGAGGCGAACTGAAACAAATCTTCCAATTTTCTGTCTTCAACCTGAATATATGGTGCCACTATAGATATGTGGTATGGGATAAGAAACTCCCCACCGTCTGTGATTATATTGATATGGCCCTTGAACGACTTTCCCTGTTCAAGCCCACGTGCATCAAATGAGTAACTTACTTTATTCGTTTTTCCGACAAAGGTATGACTCTTGAAATCCAGTATATAGCGGCTGTCATATACCATCAGCTTCACCGGACAGGCGTTTGACGAGTTTACTGTAAATTCACCATCATACACCGTTCCTGCCTCTATATTCAATTCTATCTTGCTGACTGATATGGCAACTAAAGGTCTGTCAACCTTAAACTCGCCACGCGCGTACTGTTCAACTATTCCCTTCATCCTATGGTCTCCTGTATCTGCTGTATCGGTCTTCCCTTTGTGACCGCCACTCAATCACAGCCACTGTCTGTAACTGTGTTGTTTTTGTCAATTTTCACTCATAACAGTTGTAATTTCTGCCTTCAATCAGTATAATTGACTGAAAGACATATATTTAGATTATAGCAAAATATTGTCCTTTTTTAAACAATATATATAGAAAAATAACTTAAAACAACTGCATTTAATCAAAAAAGAGGGTTTTTTATGAAAAAAGGGGTTATCAATCTTACGACCGAGAATCTCATCAGCCAGGTTGAGACTGTTCGGGCAGATCTCAACATGAATCCGCTGGGCATTCCCGGATCAGTCGTAAAAGCAGTAACTGACAGCATGAGTCAGTTGTCAGTCTATCCAGATCACACGTTAAAAAATTTAAAAGAAGCTGTTTCAACCTACTCAGGGGCAGATGTTAACAACATTATTATAGGCAGCAGTTCATATGAATTTGTCAAAATTCTGTGCGAATTCACCTCACCTAAAAAGGCAGTCCTTGTATCTCCGGGATCACAGAACTATGAGAAGCTCCTGTCGCTGAACGGCTGCAGCATAACTTACTATTCAGCACCGGAAGATGAAGATTTCAACATGGATGTTGCAGACTTTATTTCAGAACTGTCCGAGGATACCGACATCGTATTCATATCCAATCCAAACGGAACAACTTCACAGATACTTGACACCGAATCATTGGAATTCATCGCCAAGATCTGCGATGCAAATAATATAACTATGGTTGTGGATGAGGAATATATGGATTTTGTCCAGAATATAGATGAAAATTCTGCCATTCCACTCGCATCCAGATACGAGAATGTTATTGTTCTTAAGAACACCACCAAGTTCTTCTCAGTCCCGGGAATCAGATTAGCATATATGATCACATCGAATCCCGTACTGAAGAAAACTCTTGAGATAACAGGACTTCCTTTCGCCATAAGCAAACCAGCCGAAGCCGCCGGTATTGCCATGTTCACTGACGAGGAATACATCAGGCAGTCCAGGGAGCTCATTCACACAGAGCGCAATCTTGTGTACTCAGCCCTTGCAACGCACAAATCCATCAAACTTTACCGGCCTTCTGCCAACTTTATACTGGTGAAGCTGCTGAACAAAAAGGTCTCTGCCGGAGACGTCGCTGAACACTGTCTCACCAAAGGGTTATATATCAGAAACTGTACAGATATAAGAGGACTCGACAACAGATACATCCGGTTCTGTTTTATGAATCCAAAACAGGATGATCTTCTGGTCAACACCATACTTGAGATCGTATGATGCTGGACTACATATAAAAAGACATATCAAACGATACTTTCATAAACAAAAATTATTAAAGGAGATTGACTATGGAAAACATGACTACAAAGATCACTTCATCTTACAACAACGCATTGGACATCAAAGTCGTAGAAGGGCATTTTGCGACCAACCATTCACACATCAACAGATACATTGATATGACAACATTAAAGAGCAGAAGAAAGATGGCTCTGGCAGCTGCCAAGTCAATGGCTACAGAGTATGTCGCAACCACAATAGTCGACACCATCGTATGCATGGACGGAACAGAGGTCATCGGCGCTTACCTGGCAAACGCTCTCACAGAGAACGGAATCGTGTCCATGAACCAGCACCAGACCATATATATCATGACACCGGAAGTTCATTCTTCAGGCCAGCTCATATTCCGTGATAACCTTCAGCCTATGATAAAGAACAAGAATATACTGCTTCTCCTTGCATCAGCAACGACCGGCAAGACTATCAAGCAGAGTATTGAGTGTATCGAATATTACGGAGGTACAATCTCAGGAATATCAGCTATCTTCTCAGCAACAGATACAGTCGCAGGACATGATGTTCATTCACTGTTCAGCAAGAAGGATATCGACGACTATGAGTCATATTCCGTTGGCGATTGTCCTATGTGCAAG
>CAKQQK010000047.1:0-21183 GCA_934270935.1 uncultured Coprococcus sp.
GTTTACACAGTCTTCGACTACCGCCGTCAATGCTTCACTCAATTTCTTCTGGTTCATATCGTGCTGATACTGTCCGACTCCGATGGATTTCGGATCGATTTTTACCAATTCCGCAAGCGGATCCTGAAGACGTCTTGCAATCGAGGCTGCACTTCTTTGTCCTACATCAAAGTTAGGAAATTCTTCTGTCGCAAGCTTACTTGCAGAATATACAGAAGCTCCTGCCTCATTTACAATTACATACTGGACATGTACTGGAATCTCTTTTAAGAGTTCAACAATAATCTGTTCTGACTCTCTCGATGCAGTTCCATTTCCAAGTGAAATCAATGTAATATGATATTTTGAGATAAGCTGTTTTAATACCACCTTCGATTCCTCAACCTTATTCTGTGGTGCTGTTGGATAAATAACAGTAGTATCTAAAACTTTACCTGTCGGATCAACTACACAAAGCTTACAACCAGTTCTAAAAGCCGGATCCCAGCCCAAAACAACCTGACCTGCAATTGGAGGTGCCATGATAAGCTGCTCAAGATTCTTTCCAAACACCTTAATCGCACCTTCTTCTGCCTTCTCTGTCAGATCATTTCTGATTTCTCTTTCAATAGCTGGTGCAATTAGTCTGTCGTACGCATCTGCTATTACATCTTTGAGTACCTGTGCTGTCTGCGCCTCATTATCTGTGATGACTTTCTTCTCAAGATAACGAAGAATATCATCGACAGGGGCTTCTACTTTAACCGTGAGGAATTTTTCTTTTTCACCACGATTTATTGCCAATGTTCTATGACCAGCCACTTTCGACAATGCTTCATCATACTCATAGTACATCTCATATACTGACTCTGCTTCCGGATCCTTTGCTGTTGATATAAGACGTCCATTCTTCATAGTCATCTCACGGATTCTGGTTCTGTAATCAGCCTCATCCGATACCACTTCGGCAAGGATATTCATAGCGCCTGTCAACGCCTCTTCTGCTGTTGCTACTTCTTTTTCTTCACTGATGTACTTAGCCGCTTCCTCTAACACTGGCACTGTAAGTTCCTGCTGCATGATGGCATCAGCCAATGGCTCAAGTCCTTTTTCTTTCGCAACTGTTGCCTTAGTACGTCTCTTTGGTCGATATGGTCTATATAAATCGTCAACTGCAATCTGTGTCTGTGCCGCAAGTATCTGTTCTTTAAGTTCTTCTGTAAGTTTCCCCTGCTCTTCGATGCTTGATAAAACTGTCTGCTTTTTCTCCTCAAGATTACGAAGATAATTCAAACGTTCAAAAAGATTACGTAATACTTCATCATCAAGTGCTCCAGTTGCCTCTTTTCTATATCTGGCGATGAAAGGAATTGTATTGCCCTCATCTATGAGCTTTATTGCGGCCTCCGCCTGATTCTTTCTAATATTAAGTTCTTCTGCAATTGTTGCTGTAATATCCATTTAGAAACCTCTCTGTTACATTTCATTCAAATTTTTCTTTATCTATTATATATGAAGTGATACAATAAATTCAAGTCGAACACACCCAAGTTATGACCAATCTTACAGTTTAACATGGCTTTTTCATCCATCCCATAACTGTATGCAATTACAATTTATCCAGGAGGAAATCCACTATGGATTATCAACTTAACAATAAACGCGACTATAAAATGGAAAGTATCTCTTTCCTTCTTGCTATATTATCTATCACCTCATGCACATGCCTTTATATCTCGCTGCCATGCGGTGCGCTTGCAATCATATTTGGTTTACTCTCAAAAGGCGGAGCTAATTCTATGAGTTCCCGCGCCTGTCTTTCCGTTGGACTTGGCACTGCCGGGCTTGTTCTCAGCATTATAATAATCACCATTGCAATGGTATCTATGTATTTACGTTATGGCAGCATGGATGCTATGTACAATGCAATATATCAGAGCGATTACAACAGCCTGCTACAGGATTTTTATAAGTAATCAACCAAGCAGCTTGATTCCCCAGATTAAAAGCAGCATATTCTTAAAAATAAAATTCACTATGACTATTGCAAGAGCAATCCATAGATATATATCCCGAAAATGCATTCCAATTTTAATCTTATTACGGGAAATTCTCTGGATGCTTTGTGATGTCATGAACCATCCACCGCACACTACCGAATACAGTACTAATGGATGGAATTTAATCGACCTCACTATCTCACCTCTGCACAGTGCAAAAACTGCCCTTGTTCCACCACATCCCGGGCAATACAATCCTGTAATTTTATGAAAAGCACATGGAGGCACTATTTCAAGCCAGCCTGTTCCACAGACATATATGATTCCGGCAATTGCGCCAATCAGCGCCACTACTATCCATCCTGTTATATAAAAATACAAATCCATCTTCTCGTCTGCCTGCATCTTTTCTCCCAGCTATACTTTTCTCTTATTGCTTTTATTTTCTATAATATGATTAATCACAAATAAAGGGCAACTTTCCTTTTGCACCTCATATCATTATATTTATCACTGGAAAGTATAAATGTATATGCTTTCTTTGTCAAAATATTGTTTTAAGCCAGCAAGCATGCTATAATTCTTCTATAAATACAAATGCGGAAGGAGAATGATTATGGCTGTTGGATTTGTTAGTTTATATGATAATTACGGATCTGGTTATGGATATGAAACATATTCACCATATGATGCCGGTCAAACTGGATACACTGATAGCAAAGTCGGATATGCCGATGACAAAACAGGATATACTGATGATAAGAAGTCAGGCAAATCATCTCCTGAAGAATGCGAGACCTGCAAGCATCGTAAATATATAGATGGTTCTGATGAGGCTAATGTCTCTTTCAAGACAGCTGCACATGTCTCTCCAGAAGCTGCCGCTTCTGCTGTCAGAGCGCACGAAGGTATGCATGTTTCCAACGCATACGACAAAGCCGCAACACAGAACGGTAAAGTCATTAACGCAAGTGTGAGCATTCATACTTCCGTATGTCCTGAGTGTGGACGTTCATATGTATCAGGAGGCACAACGCACACCCAGATCAAATATTATAACGAATCAAATCCATATCAGCAGGAACTCAAATCGGCTGATGCCACTAAATATCGTGGCGCAAATGTGGATTTATCCGCTTAACAAGGAGTTTATCTATCATGAAGTTTTCTAAAGAACTTAAACGAATTGCAAGAGAAAATCTTATAGGAAAATACAGAATCGCTATGGGAGCCCTTTTGATTACGTTCTTAATTCCGTTAATCATCGAGTTCCCTTTTTCTAATCTGGTATCAAGTGATTCACCTTCCCCGATACAGAAGGGAGTTTATTTTGTTGTAGAGCTTTTAATCGCTCTTATTTCAGGTGTTCTAAGCATTGGAATTAATTACATCCATCTGAATATTTCAAGAAAAAAGGATATATCTTTTGGTGATGTATTTGTCTGCTTTAAATCGCAGACTGACAGATATATTATCGGATATGCCATATATCTTCTTATATGTGTTATCGCAGCAATTCCCGGACTTGCCGCGCTGTACTTCGCACGCCGCAGTTCAGATATTAACACAAGTATTTTATGTATCGCACTGATTATAATCTCTCTCATTCTTGAGATTATTGTTTCCGTTGTGTATGGCTTATTATTTTATGTCATGATTGACAATCAGGATTTGCCAGTAATTAAATGCTTTTCAACAGCTCGTTCTCTTATAAAGCACAAAAAAGGAAAGCTATTCTATATAATTCTCAGCTTTATAGGCCTTGAATTATTAGGAATACTTTCCTTCGGAATCGGGCTGCTGTGGGTTGAACCATACAAGCAGCAAACTATAACCAGCTTCTACCGCAGTGTATGCGGTGAGCTGTTTGATGCATATTCTTAAGTGCTACATGCATTTTATGATTTCTGACACGATAGCATCTGCCACATCTGCCTTTGACATAATCTCAAGTTCATTACACTCATCTTTTGTAATGATTGTCACTACGTTAGTGTCTGTACCAAAGCCAGCTCCGCTGACCTTGAGATTATTGGCAACTATCATATCCACATTTTTCTTATCCAATTTTGCACGCGAATTTTCCAACATATTCTCAGTTTCCATTGAGAAACCACATATAAACTGATTCTTACTTTTGTGAGTTCCAAGATACGCAAGAATATCCTCTGTCCGCTCCAATTCTATTGTAGAATCGCCATCTTTTTTCTTTATCTTCTCTGTAGCCGGGTTAGTTGGTCTGTAATCTGCAACCGCTGCTGTCTTGATTATTATATCCTGTTTATCTGCCCTTGATTTTACTGCCTCCGCCATATCTGCGGCTGACACTACTTTCACGACATCAACAAATAGTGGCGGCGTGATAGACACTGGTCCTGTTACCAGTGTAACATTTGCACCTCTACGTGCGCAATTTTCTGCAATTGAATATCCCATTTTTCCAGTAGAGTGATTAGTAATAAAACGCACTGGATCAATAGCTTCCTGAGTTGGTCCTGCTGTAACAAGTACATTCTTACCCTCAAGATCTTTGTCAAACGCTACAGCCTTAATGATATACTGCATAAGAATTTCTGGCTCAGGCATCTTTCCTGCGCCTGTATCTCCACATGCGAGGTAACCATTTGCTGGATCTATTATTTCAAAACCATATCCCGCAAGCTTACGGATATTATCCTGAACTATTATATTCTCGTACATATTTGTATTCATAGCCGGTGATATTATCTTCGGACATCTGGCTGCCATTATGGTTGTTGTGAGCATATCATCAGCTATACCATTTGCAATTTTGCCAATCACATTTGCAGACGCAGGAGCAACCATGAATACATCTGCTTTTTTTGCAAGCGAAACATGTTCTACGTTAAATTGAAAATTTCTGTCAAATGTATCTACAAGACACTTATTGCCAGTCAATGTCTCGAATGTAATTGGATTAATAAAGTTGGTTGCATTCTCAGTCATTATTACATTTACATCTGCGCCAAGCTTAACGAGTGCGCTTGCAAGATTCGCTATCTTATATGCAGCAATACTTCCTGTAACTCCAAGAACAACACACTTTCCTTTTAACATTTCTTTTCCTCCATTGGAATAGAAGCACACCCCGATAACAGAGTGTGCTTCTACTAGGATATACGAATAACTTATTAGTTATATATTATTTTGCCTCTTTAAGTGCTGCTGTAAGCATTGGAACAATCTTCTTGAGATCTCCAACGATTCCATAGTCAGCTACATCAAAGATTGGTGCATCTTCATCTTTGTTGATTGCGATGATAAGATCAGACTCTTCCATACCTGCAACGTGCTGGATTGCTCCAGAGATACCAATTGCGAAGTAAATCTGTGGACGTACAGTCTTTCCTGTCTGTCCTACCTGATAATCCTGTGCTAACCAGCCATTCTCAACTGCTGCACGAGAACATGATACCATTCCACCATTGAAGCAAGATGCTAAATCCTTGAGCATATCGAAGTTCTCAGCGCTTCCAACTCCACGTCCACCAGATACTAATACCTTAGCGTCCATGATATTCTCAACGTTGCCAACTGCCTTAACGATTTCCTGAATCTCTACATAACGGTTGTTCTCCTCAAGTGTAGGATTGAACTCGATAACCTCTGCCTTACGTCCAGCCTCTTTAGGAAGCTTCTGCATAACACCTGGACGAACTGTAGCCATCTGTGGACGGTTGTCAGGACATGCGATTGTAGCGATTGTGTTACCACCGAATGCAGGACGTGTCATAAGAAGCTGATTATGCTTCTGCTCCTGATTTGGAAGTGCAACAAGAGGGAAATCACCGATCTCAAGTAATGTACAGTCTGCTGTAAGACCTGTAGCAACTCTTGCTGAAACTGTTGGGCCAAGATCTCTACCGATTGCTGTAGCACCAACTAAAACGATCTCTGGCTTGTACTCATTGATAACTGATGCAAGTGCGTGTGCATATGGCTCAGTTCTGTAATCCTTGAGCTCTGGATCGTCAACAACGATAACTCTGTCTGCGCCGTACTCTGCAAGCTCATCTACAAGACCCTTAACGTCTGAACCGATAAGTACTGCAGTTACCTTCTCGTCAAGCTTTTCTGCAAGTCTCTTTCCTTCGCCAATAAGCTCGAAAGAAATACCACTTAACTTATTATCTACCTGCTGTGCAAAGACAAATACGCCTTTGTAGTTCTTCATTTCTTCTGCGTTCATTGCGCCCATTTTATTCACCACTTTTCCTTTACTATATTAGATTACATGCTTATCCTTTAACTTGCCAACAATATAGCTAACTGCCTCGTCTGGAGAATCAGGAACAACCTTCTCGCCTGCGCCCTTTCTAACCTTATCTGAAGCCTTAGCAATCTTTGTAGGTGAGCCCTTAAGACCGATGTTAGAATCATCAACATCAACAAGGTCTGCTCTGCCAAGTGTTGTGATCTCTGCATTAACTGCATCAAAAATTCCACCTGGAGTCATGTATCTTGGGTCATTTAACTCAGAAAGTGCTGTAACAAGGCAAGGCATCTTAGCCTTTAACATATGATATCCGTCATCATACTGACGCTTAACGATAACTGCGTCTCCGTCAACCTTGATCTCCTGTGCATATGAAATTACAGGGATTCCAAGATGCTCAGCGATCTGTGGTCCAACCTGAGCTGTATCTCCATCAATAGCCTGACGACCAGTGATAATCAGATCATAATCAAGCTTTCTGAGAGCTCCAGCGATTGTTGTTGATGTAGCCCATGTATCAGCTCCACCAAGTACACGATCTGTTACAAGAACACCCTTGTCAGCTCCCATAGCGATTGCTTCCTGAAGAACATCAGCAGCCTTTGGAAGACCCATTGTAAGAACTGTTACCTCTGCACCATACTGATCCTTTAATCTAAGTGCAGCCTCAAGTCCTGCCTTATCATCAGGGTTCATGATTGTAAGCATTGCTGCTCTGTTTAATGTACCGTCTGGGTTGAACTGTACTCCACCCTTTGTATCAGGTACCTGCTTTATACAAACTATAACCTTCACGTTAAGTACCTCCTATATTACTTTAATAAGTTTGCAGAAATAACCATACGCTGAACCTCTGAAGTTCCCTCGTAGATCTCTGTAATCTTAGCATCACGCATCATACGCTCAACATCGTACTCCTTGATGTAACCGTAACCGCCGTGTAACTGAACACACTTTGTAGTAACTTCCATAGCAACCTCAGCTGCGTAAAGCTTAGCCATAGCTGCCTCTACTGAGTAAGAAACCTTTGCACCGCTCTGGTACTCATCCTTCTTTCTTGCTGCCTTGTATACGAGAAGCTTAGCTGCCTCGATCTTTGTTGCAAGGTCTGCAAGAACGAACTGTGTATTCTGGAACTGAGCGATTGATCTTCCGAACTGCTTTCTCTCCTTAACATAGTTAACTGTTGTCTCGAGAGCGCCCTCTGCAATACCAAGAGCCTGAGCAGCGATACCGATACGTCCACCGTCAAGTGTATGCATAGCGATATTGAATCCCTTACCCTTCTGTCCAAGAAGAGCATCCTTTGGAATACGGCAGTCTGTGAAGATAAGCTCGTATGTTGAAGAACCACAGATACCCATCTTGTTCTCCTTTGTACCGAATGTAAATCCAGGTGTACCCTTCTCTACGATGAATGCTGAAATCTCCTTCATCTTTCTGCCACGCTTCTCAACGATACCAGTAACTGCGATAACGATATATACGTCAGCCTCTTTACCATTTGTGATGAAGCACTTTGATCCGTTAAGTACCCACTCGTCACCGTCAAGTACAGCCTTTGTCTGCTGTCCCTGAGCATCTGTACCAGCACCTGGCTCAGTAAGACCGAAAGCACCAAGCTTTCTGCCTGAAGCAAGATCAGGAACATACTTCTCCTTCTGAGCTGGTGTACCAAATGTTACGATAGGATCAACACAGAGTGATGTGTGTGCTGATACGATAACACCTGTAGTACCACAAACCTTTGAAAGCTCCTCAACGCACATAGCATATGTGAGAATATCACAGCCCTGTCCGCCTAACTCCTTAGAAACAGGAATTCCTAAGAAACCATACTTTGCCATCTTCTCTACAGTCTCTCTAGGAAATCTGTGCTGTTCGTCAATTTCCTGAGCAAGAGGCTTTACTTCATTCTGCGCGAACTCTCTGAATAAATTCTGCGCCATTTCATACTTCTTGTCTAAAGCGAAATCCATTCTAATTATTCCTCCATGAATATATTATATTACTTAGCACTATTACTGAGCATCAACTGGTGTCTTTGTACGATCAGCATTGTATACATAGAATCCTCTGCCGCTCTTAACACCAAGGTTGCCGCCACGTACCATCTTACGAAGTAATGGACATGCACGATACTTGCTGTCACCTGTCTCATTGTACAGAACATCCATGATTGCAAGACAGATATCAAGACCTACGAAATCACCTAACTCAAGTGGTCCCATTGGATGGTTAGCACCAAGCTTCATAGCAGCGTCAATACCAGCTATGTCTGATACACCTTCCATCTTGATGAATGCAGCTTCGTTGATCATTGGGATGAGAATTCTGTTTACTACGAATCCAGCAGCCTCGTTAACCTGTACAGGAGTCTTACCGATCTCCTCTGAGATCTTAACGATCTTCTCTACAGTCTCAGCTGGTGTATTAACACCTGCGATAACCTCGATGAGCTTCATTCTGTCAGCTGGATTGAAGAAATGCATACCGATCATAGAACGTGTAAGACCATTTCCAATCTCTGTGATAGAAAGTGATGATGTGTTTGAAGCGAATACACACTCTGGCTTGCAGATCTTGTCAAGCTCAGCAAATGTTGTCTTCTTTACTTCCATGTTCTCGAAAGCAGCCTCAACGATAAGGTCGCAGTCTGCACATAAGTCTTCCTTGAGACCTGGAGTGATGCTGGCAAGAATACCATCAACCTTCTCCTGTGTCATCTTTCCTTTTTCTACGAGTCTTGCATAACCCTTAGCGATCTTGTCCTTACCGCCTTCAGCCCACTCCTGCTTGATGTCGCAGAGTGCAACCTCGTATCCGTCAACCTGAGCAAATGCCTTAGCAATGCCCTGACCCATGGTTCCTGCACCAATTACGCCAACCTTCATTTTTATGTCCTCCTAAATCTTTTTTTCCGGTAAACATGAGAAATTCATATACGTTTCGTTTAACATGCTACCATAATACTTATATCACACATTTAGGATGGTTTACCTTTATCAGATTCCCCACCCTAAATGTTAATATCAGAACTGTTAATTATTACTTATTCTGGAAAGGAACAACTTTGAGTTTCTTCTCCTTGTCTTTCTCAAGGAAGTTGCCCATTCCAGCCTTCTGATCCTCTGTCTCGAAACAGTCACCAAAAAGCTTCTCCTCAATAACAATTGCCTGATCCATATCTACCTGTAAGCCATCGTTGATAGCCTTCTTGCAGTTTCTTACTGCAATAGGAGCGTTTGCTGCGATTCCGGCTGCCATCTTCTTAGCTGCTGGAAGGAGCTCCTCAAGTGGATAAACAGCATTCACAAGACCGATTCTGTAAGCCTCGTCAGCCTTGATGTTTCTTGCTGTGTAGATAAGCTGCTTAGCCATGCCCGCACCTACAAGACGTGCAAGTCTCTGTGTTCCGCCAAAACCAGGTGTGATTCCAAGACCAACCTCCGGCTGACCGAATATTGCATTCTCTGAGCAGATTCTGATGTCACAGCTCATTGATATCTCGCATCCGCCGCCAAGAGCGAATCCGTTCACTGCTGCGATGACTGGGATAGGAAATGTCTCGATGGCTCTGAACACATCGTTACCCTTCTTACCGAAGGCCTCTCCCTCTGCCTTTGTGAGTGTTGACATCTCACCTATATCAGCTCCGGCAACAAATGACTTCTCGCCGGCACCTGTAAGAATAAGACATCTTGTTGTATCAAGATCAACTGCCTTGAATGTTGCATCAAGCTCCTCAAGAACAGCACTGTTGAGTGCGTTCAGAGCCTTTGGACGGTTGATTGTGATAATTCCTACATATCCATCCTGTTCGTATGTAACAAACTCCATGATGTATCTCCTTTTTATACTGATTTGCAGAAGCTGGCTGCATGGAATGAAGTCAGCTCCGCTTTGAATTTTATAAATTGCTTTGAATTAGTCCTCGATCTTAACGACTGTTGAGCAACCCATTCCACCACCGATACAGAGAGTAGCAAGACCTGTCTTAGCACCCTTTGCCTGCATCTCATGAAGAAGTGTAACAAGGATACGGCATCCTGATGCTCCAACTGGATGTCCAAGAGCGATAGCACCACCATTAGGATTAACCTGCTTGTCAACATCAAATCCAAGATCCTTAGCAACTGCTACTGACTGTGCAGCGAATGCCTCGTTTGCCTCGATAACGTCAAAGTCCTCGATCTTGAGACCAGTCTTAGCCATAACCTTCTTGGTTGAAGCTACAGGTCCGATACCCATGATTGAAGGATCAACTCCGCCAAGTGCTCCAGCTACCCATGTAGCCATAGGCTTAACACCAAGCTCCTTAGCCTTCTCCTCGCTCATAACAACGATAGCTGCAGCACCATCATTGATACCTGAAGCGTTACCAGCTGTAACAAATCCGTTAGGATTGATTGTTCTGAGTCTTGAAAGAGTCTCAACTGTAGTACCAGGTCTTGGTCCCTCATCTTTCTTGAACTCAACCATCTCTTTCTTCTTCTTTACCATAACTGGTACGATCTCAGCGTCAAATGCTCCTGACTCCTGAGCTGCAACTGCCTTCTGCTGGCTCTTTGCTGCGAACTCATCAAGCTCCTCACGTGTAAGACCCCACTGCTCACAGATATTGTCAGCTGTCTTGATCATGTGATAGTCATTGAATGCATCCCACAGAGCATCGTTTACCATTGTATCTACGAGTACACCATTGTTCATTCTGTAACCGAAACGACCCTTCATCATAGCGTAAGGAGCCATAGACATGTTCTCCATACCACCTGCAACTACGATATCAGCATCTCCTGCCTCGATCATCTGTGCAGCCATGTTGACACAGTTAAGACCTGAACCACAGACAACGTTAACTGTAACAGCAGTTGTCTCGATTGGAAGTCCAGCCTTGATTGAAGCCTGACGTGCTACGTTCTGTCCCTGACCAGCCTGGATAACACATCCCATGTATACGTGGTCTACCTGATCTGCAGGAACTCCTGCTCTGTTGAGAGCCTCCTTGATAACGATTGAACCAAGCTCTGCAGCTGGTGTTGTGCTGAGTGATCCACCCATTGTTCCGATAGCTGTACGACATGCGCCTGCTAAAACAATCTTCTTTGCCATTTTCAAATCCTCCATTTTAAATATTTAAAAATTTAGTGTGACATAAGACTACATATATAATAAATCTTTTTGAATGCCATGTATTGTATGTTTTACTACAGTTTAGACAACACACAGCAAACTAAAAGTTCACACAATCTGTCATAATTCTAGCACAAAAGCATGTGCCACGCAACAAAAAATGAACCGTCACCCCGGAAAGCTATTTCATTCTGCTCCTGTCTTTTCCTTTTTTATGTTTTCCTTGTCCCGATACTTTTTTGTTATTTGATGATATTGCTTTATTATTTTTGCTATTTTTAACTTTATGGCCTGTATTATTCTTATTTTTTACATTATTACCATATGAACGTTTGTCTGAGGCCCCGCTTCTTTTATCCATTTTCCTCGGAGTTATCAGACATTTTTTATCAAAACCAATCAAATCCTGTCTTCCTGCTTTTGTAAGCGCCTCTTTGACAAGATCATAATTCTCAGGCTTCCTGTACATCATGAGCGCTTTTTGCATTGCTTTCTCGTGCGGATTATGTGGAACATATACCGGTTCCATAGTTCTCGGATCAACACCAGTATAATACATACAAGTTGATATAGTTGAGGGCGTAGGATAAAAATCCTGTACCTGTTCAGGCATGTATCCTATATCTCTGACATATTCAGCTAGTTCTACAGCCTCCCGTAACGTAGATCCCGGATGCGATGACATAAGATACGGAACAACATACTGCTGTTTTCCTGTCTTAGCATTTACTTTCTGATATCTCTCTATAAAACTTTCATACACACTGTTTTTGGGTTTTCCCATCATCTTCAGTACATTGTCAGATACATGCTCCGGCGCAACTCTGAGCTGGCCGCTTATATGCTTCTCGCAAAGTTCGCGGAGGAATTCATCGCTGCTGTCCGCCATCACATAATCAAACCTTATACCTGATCTTATGAATACTTTTTTCACACCCGGCACAGCCTCAAGCTTTCTGAGAAGCTCCACATAATCTTTGTGGTCAACCTTAAGATTTCTGCACGGACTTGGGAACAGGCACTGTTTATTCATGCATGCGCCGTATTTGTCCTGCTTTGAACATGCCTTATGTCTGAAATTGGCCGTCGGTCCACCAACATCATGGATATAGCCTTTAAAATCAGGCTCATGAGTCATCCGTTCAGCCTCCCTGACGAGCGACTCATGGCTTCTTGTCTGAATGATACGCCCCTGATGAAATGTCAGTGCACAAAAGCTGCAGCCTCCAAAGCACCCTCTATTGCTGGTCAGACTGAACTTTATCTCTGATATTGCTGGTATGCCGCCTGCAGCTTCATACATTGGGTGATACGTATTCATATACGGCAGATCGTACACGTCATCCATCTCCATCTGGGTAAGCGGATATGCAGGTGGGTTCTGGACTATATATCCTCTGTTTCCATACCCTTCAACAAGAGTTTTGGCTGAATATGGATCTGTATTTATATATTGCGTATAAAAGCTCTTCGCATATTCAAGCCTGTCACCGGACAAGGTGTCGTAATCAGGCAGTATGATACTATCATCAGGCAGACCCGATATATCCTTGGTTCTATAACAAGTTCCACGGACAAATGTTATATCTTTCACATCTATCCCACTATCCAGAGCCTCTGCAATTTCCACCATACTGTGCTCACCCATGCCATATGACAGTATATCTGCAGATGAATCAACAAGGATAGAACGCTTTAATTTATCAGACCAATAGTCGTAATGAGCAAGACGTCTGAGACTCGCCTCAATTCCGCCTATAATTATCGGAACATCCTTATATGTTCTCCTGATAAGATTACAGTATACCGTAGTCGCATAATCAGGCCGGAGTCCCATCTGACCTCCTGGAGAATATGCATCCTTTTGTCTTCTCTTCTTGGAAACCGAATAATGATTAACCATAGAATCCATATTGCCTGCGCACACCA
The DNA here is from genome assembly GCA_934270935.1 of uncultured Coprococcus sp. Lineage (GTDB taxonomy): Bacteria > Bacillota > Clostridia > Lachnospirales > Lachnospiraceae > Coprococcus. The sequence goes on from CAKQQK010000047.1 coordinate 13,279, forward strand.
AAAAGCCCAGTCTTGGTCTGCCAAAAACATCAATGCTCTTGTCATCTTTCCAATCAGGCTGGGCAATAATGCACACTTTATATCCATATCTTTCAAGCAACCTGCTAATAATCGCAGGACCAAATGACGAATGATCCACATAGGCATCTCCTATGACAAACACAAAATCAGCTTCAGACCATCCTCTTTTTTCCATATCAACTCTAGAAACCGGTAAAAAATCCTTATCCATTCTATATCCTTCTATAATGCAATCCGGCAGATAACACCTGCCACATCCATCAATAACACAATCTCTGTCACATCAATCATCTTTCTTATCACTCAGATTTACCGACATTCCAGCTCCAAGTGCAACAGCTTCAAGCGCTTTTTCTGATATATATGCATCTATACCTGTACGCTCTTTTATAAGTTTATCAAGACCATATATAAGACTTCCTCCACCAGTCAGCACTATACCTGAAACTGCTATGTCTGAAACCAGTTCCGGAGGTGCTGTCTCAAGCACATTGTGAATAGCGCCCAAAATATGATTTGTTGTCTCTTCAAATGCATCAACAGTCTCATTTGCAGTTATAGTCACAGCCTTTGGGAGTCCTTTAATCAGGTCACGGCCTTTTATGTCATAAACGACATCCTCTTCCCTCTTCATCACAGACCCTATTGCAAGTTTTGCATTCTCGGCAGTCTGATCACCTATGAGCAGGTTATACTTTCTTCTTGCATATTTTATTAAAGCATTGTTGTAATCGTCTCCTGCATACTTTATAGAACTGCTCTCAACAGCTCCGCCAAGTGAGACAACAGCGATATCTGTAGTTCCCCCTCCTATATCCACAACCATATTACCTTTTGCCTCATACACATCTACATTTGCACCCACAGCAGCAGCCAGAGGTTCCTCCATTACATAAACAGTCTTCGCTCCTGTCTTATATACAGCTTCCTCAACAGCACGTCTCTGGACTTCTGTTACTCCACTTGGAACACACACGCATATACGAGGTCTTCCAACTCCCGATCTCTTCTCCATTGCGCTTCTGATAAATGCCTTTAACATTATCTCTGTAATGGTGTAATCAGATATAACGCCCTTGTTAAGTGGGCGTACAACCTCTATATTCTCAGGAGTTTTTCCTATCATCTTTTTTGCTTTTGTACCAATCGCTATTACTTTTTTTGTGGACACTTCATATGCAACAACAGATGGCTGATTGACAACTACCCCTTTACCTCTTACGCTGATCAATACATTTGACGTCCCTAAATCCACTCCTATATCAGTTGAAAGCATATAAATATCTCCTTATCACAAATTTGAGTATTAAAAATACCAGTGCTATAACACAAACATTATAAGCACTGGCATCTTATTTTTCAACAAAATTCTACAGCATGAATACTGCACAAAATTCGTTTTTATAATTACTTTATCTCTTTTTTCAGAACCTTCTTATCTATAGGATCTCTTGTCTCTGCCGTAACCATAGCGCTGTCCATGGCAGTAAGAAGACGATCTATATTGCCTGATTCCATACCCATGAGGATATTCTTGATTGATGCATCTGCACCGCTTTCAAGCTTGAATCCCTTCTCTTCAACATAACACTCAGCGACATCGACCATACCATTTTCATTGATCTGATCAAAGTAAACCCTGTTGTTGAATGCTCTTGCCTGAGTCATATTGGATGCAAGCATATTACTGAGTGCTGTTTTCTCACCTGTTAAAATGATCTTGATATCATTTTTTTCAGGTGAACACAGATCAACCATCTCCTTAAATCTATCTGAAGTGATAAGACCTGCACTCTCAACTATAAGGCATCCACCTTTAAGTTTTGCAACAGCTCCGGAAAGTTTACCGCTATTGATTACCTTTGCCTTAACCTTTGCCTTAGCCTCAGATTTACAGATTCCCATGTCGTAGTAGAATTTTGCAAAGTCTTCTCCAACCATAGTAAGACCAAATCCGTGCTGACCGAGAATTACTATATTCTTTGATCTCTTAGGATCAACCTTAAGTGTCTGAAGAACATTCACTATCTGTGCACCAGCTGGCTCAACACCGAGATACTTATACAGATACTTAGCTTCCTTAGGAAGTGACTTACGTCTTGCAGCAACATTTTCACTGATTGTCGCTGCCATAGTTGCCTCCTCATCCTGAGAGATAACCTTTGCAGCTTCCTCGACCTTTCCTGCCTTCAGAAGTTCTTCCTGTTTTCTGTATTCCTCTTCTCTCTTTACAGCCTTCTCAAGTACCTTTGCTGCAGCACCTGACTTACTTCTGATATCCTCAAGCTGCTTCTTAACTTCTGCCTCTGCCTTTTCCAAAGCTTCAAGATCTTTCTTCTTCTTAGCTTCAGCTTCTTCCTTAGCTTTCTTTGCGGCTTCCTTTCGTGCTACAACACGCTCTGCCTGCTCTGTCTTAAGCTCAGAAATCTTATTCTTTAATTCAGCTTCCTTTTTCTTTGCCTCATCAAGAATCTTCTTAGCCTCAGCTTCAGCCTTAGCCTTCAAGTTCGCAGCTTCCTGCTCAGCCTTAAGGGCTGCAGACTGAACTTTTTCAAGCTCATTTGCCTCAGCCTTGGCATACTTCTCCTCTTCGGAAGCAATAAACTCCTCATGTTTGGCAGCACGTATCTTGCCATCAGCAGCAAGCTTATCAGTTTTTTCTTTAGCCTGATTCTCTGCATTCTGGATTTCAACTTCTTCTGAAATCTTTGCCTCTTCAACAATCTGCTCAGCTTCCTCAGATGCAGCCTCAGCCTTTGCAAGAAGATCTTCAGCCTCAACAAGCGACTTCTTTGCTGAGTTAAGGGCATCCTGAGCCTCAGCCTTTGCCGCCTTAAACGAATTATTCTCCTTCTGCGCAGCATCTACATCATTCTTAATCTTCTTGTTCTCGTCCTCTGCCTTCGCAATATCAGCAGCAGACTTTTTGATAAATGCCTCACTGTCAGCAATCTTCTTCTGAACCTCTGCCTTTGCCTTCTTTGCATTCTCAAGAGCCTTGATTGCTTCAGCCTCAACAGCCTCAGCCTTCTTAAGCTCCTCTTTCTGGATCGCAAGCTTTGTATTGGCATCATTTCTACTGTTCTTTGTGTGCTTTATAGTATTGTCAGAATCTGAGAGTTTCTTCTTCAGCTCTGCAAGAGTCTTGGATGACTTGGCTTCAAGCTCTGTTGTGTTCTTAAGATTCTCATCAGCCTCCGATTCTGCCTTCTTAGACTCGCTGAATATTGTACCAGCCTTATCCTTATCAGATTCAGCAGATCCAGCAAGCTTTGCAGCCTTTGCCTCTTCATCTGCTCTCTTCTTCTTTGCAGCTTCAATCGCCTTAGACTTAACAGCATCTATATCAGACCTCTTCTTATCATCTTCAAGAACTGCCTTCTTGAAATCTGCCTCGCTCTTGTCGATATTTGCCTTCTTAGCATCCGCAAGAGCCTTGATTGCCTTATCAGCCGCAGCCTGAGCCTCATTGATCATGTTGGTCTTGAACGTTTCTGGATCACTCTCTGCAAGAATCTTGTCTGACTGCTTCTTTGAAGATTCGTTTGAATCGTCAATCTCCTTCTTGAGTTTTGTTACAGCCGCATCAAGTTCTTTCTCCTCACGCTCAAGAAGTTCTGCATCCCCCTTCTTCTTAGCCTCAGCTTCCTGCGTCATCTTGGCATCATAGCTCTGCTTCTTAGCTGCAAATTCCTCAAGCTGCTTCTCAAGATCTTTCTCTGCCTTTTCACATTCCTCTATGGTCTTCTTAGAAGTCTCCGCATGCTTCTTTGCTTCTTCCGCATGCTTTTTGGCATCATCTATAGCCTGCTGTTTCTTTGCCTCTGCCTCTGCTTTTGCCTTTTCTGCAGCAGCCTTCTTCCTGGCCTCCTCAGCCTCTTTGCGCTTCTTCTCTTCCTCTGCCTTACGCTTAGCTTCCTCTTCTGCCTTTTTCTTAGCCTCTTCCTCTGCCTTCTTCTTGGCTTCCTCTTCAGCTTTCTTCTTAGCTTCCGCCTCTGCCTTACGTTTCTCTATCTCCTCAGGACTTTCCTCATCTATATTGGACAGATTCTTTATACCAGCACCGAGGAAATCATCATCGTCATCTTCATCATCATCGAAGTCATAAAGAGCTGAACCGCCGCCACTCTGTTTATTTCTGTCTGGCAGAATGCTGAACAAATCACCATTTGAATCGCTGCCCTCTGCAGGTGCCTTAACCTTTTTGACTTTAGCGTTCTTATCTGCAACCCACTCAAGTGAATCTTCTTCAGCACCATTCTCTGTATCTTCATCTTCGAGTACGATGTTACTTCCACCTTTAGACTTAACCGTGCCTTTACCAGTCTCTGAACCAAATCCAAGACCGCCGCCAAGACCGCCCTCCGGTTTAGGTATGCTTCCAAGGCCACCCTCAGACTTCACACCACTGCCAAGGCCACCTTCTGGCTTTGTAGCGCCACCAAGGCCACCACCAAGACCGCCTTCTGGCTTTACAGCGCCACCAAGGCCGCCACCAAGACCGCCTTCTGGCTTTACAGCACCACCAATGCCACCTTCAGCAACTCCACCGAGTCCGCCACCTAATTTACCTGCTCCAAGACCGCCACCGAGTCCGCCAAGACCACCGCCTTGAACATCATCAGCAACCCCGCCGAGATTAAGACTGAGCTTTGGTGCAGCTTCTTTTTTCTCATCTTTCTTGTCTTTTTCTTCTTTTGACTGTTCAGCTCCCTCGTTCTGAACAGCTTCATTCTTATCATCCTCAGATAATTTTTCTGGTTCATCTTCCCTGACGATGCCGAGAGCTTCCTCTCTCTTTCGGCGTTTCTTCGCCTCTATACGTTCCAGCTCCTCCTTGGACAAAGTTTTGTGTTGGCTTTTTGTAGTCTCTGCCTCTTTTTTCTTGCCACCATTCTTAAGAAGCTGTTCTTCCTCTTCCCTCTTTTTCTTGGCAGCCTGAGCAGCTCTCTCTTTTTCAAGCTGGGCTTTGATCGCAGCAATCATTGCTTCTGTCTGATCTACAGCCAATTCCCTCGCCTCCTTCCGCGTATTCACAAATAAAAAGCATACTATACATACCTATGCTACTTTATTCCTTAATTGTCAGCCTTTTAATTTAAAAGACTTTTTTTCTTTTTTATCTGACCCACCATCCTGCTTTGCAAGCAATTCATCTTTATCACTTATATTTTCTGCTATTGAAGCATCCTCCGGATGCGTGTCATCATCATTATAATCAAGTATTGATTTAAACTCAGCATTAAACTTTATGCCAAGTCTCGCAAGAAGTCTATCAGTTTCACCGATAAGATCTTCTTCTTTTTTTAGATTCTCATGTATCTTTGCCTCATTCTTATCAATCACGGCATTAACATCTTTATCCGCCTTAAGGTCATACAATACAGCTCCATCAGTATTGTAATCTGGAAACAGACTACTCTTAAACACCGGAAATTCTGCATTTTTTGTCTTTTCCGATACATAACGGCGATACGAATGCACATCTTCTTCAGAAGATAATGTATCTTCTATCTGTGTTTCAGAATCATGTACTGCATCATCTATCACATCAGGCTCCGTTTCCGAATCTGCTGTCAATTCTGGTTCTGCTGTCAATTCTGAATCTACTGCCACTTCCGAATCTGCTGTCAATTCTGAATCTGCTGTCAATTCTGAATCCGCTGTCAATTCTGAATCAAACTCATTATAGTTGTCTTCTGACTGATCCTCATTCGAATCTGTTTCAAACAATGTCTCATCCACCAGAACAACATTCTCGTCGGACTCACCAGCTTCCGACTCTTCCGGTTCAAATTCATCAATATCAAATTCTTCAAGAGACTCAAATGCCTTATCAAAATCAAAATCACCTGACTGTTCTTTATCGACTTCAAGCGCCTCAGATTCTTCATGCAATTGTACAGCTTCCTCTTCTACTGACTCAGTTTTTTCTACTATCTCAGTTTCTTCTACTGTCTCAGTTTCTTCTACTGTCTCAGTTTCTTCTACCGCCTCGGTTTCTTCTACTGTCTCAGTTTCTTCTACCGCCTCGGTTTCTTCTACTGTCTCAGTTTCTTCTACAGCCTCGGTTTCTTCTACCGTATCCGTCTCATGATCCGTATCATCTTTATCTGAGACATCAGATAAAGCATCCACCCGCACCGCTTCAACGTCATCAACATGTCCAGATTCAGTCATATCAATTTCAACGTCATCTGTTGTTGCAACACTTTCATCAACCTGTATCTGATCATTCTTTTCAGATTCTAATATTTCCACTTCATCTTCATCAAGATCAACAACCTCAACACGCTGATCATCAGCGTCCAGATCGAACTCACCCTGATCTAAACCACAATCTGAGAATACATCGTCAAATGTCTCCTCAATCTGTTTATCTTCAGCCTTATCCGTCTCCTGATCTTCATCCTGAACCTCATCAGGAATATCAACCATGACTACCTCCTCAGGCTCTTCCTCTATAACAAAATTATCCTGTTGACTATCAAAATCATCAACAATGTTATCATCATCTTCATTGTATACAGCCGCATCCTCCGGAGAAAGTTCGCCGCTAATCTCCACCATATCTGCATCCCGCTGTACATCAGCTTTATTCTCAACAGCAGTTTTCTCTGGCTGCCTGGTATCGGATGTTTCTCCATTATCGTCAGGATCTTTTGATACAACCTCATCAAGAAGCTGTTCTTTATCTAACTCATTCTCTGTAAGCTCTTCGATCTCCTTCTCGACAATCTCCTCTTCCTTCTTTGACATTCTGCCAAACAGTCCAAATCCTTTCTTCTTCAGTTGCGGATCTTCCTGTTCTTCCCTTCGGGCTTCCTTTTTCTGCTCTTTCTTGTCCTTCGACCTGAGCCACATCTGTTTGAACTTCATGGTGCTTGTAACAGGTGCGTCATCCTCTACCATGATCATTATCTTTGCATCATCCGGATGTATCCTCTGATCATCATCAGCAAGAATCTTACCTTCAAATTCTCTGACATCGTTCTGCTCTGGATCATCATCCACAATTTCCTTTGTCGGATAACAATATATCTTTGTCTCCAAATCTGTTGTATCAGACATCAGATCGTCAAGTTCTGCCAGATGTGTAGAATTCCTGTAGTTAGCCCTGAATTCAGCGCATCCCGCATTAAACTTCTGTTTATTTCGTATGTACGCCTGAAGAAGGAGCATCTCATAATCCCACTCCTCAGAAGTCTCCATATCATTTGCAGTCACAAGAATACTGTACAACTCATTAACCGGCTTCCTATGTGCCTTAGCTATCATATATTCCAGTCTGTATGTACCTGCATCCTTCTCTTTCTGATTAAACTGATATATCTCATAGTAATGTTCTGCCAGGCTTGTAAATCCCATGGAAAGATATAATCTGATAATGGAATAGATTATCTTGTTACCAATCGGCGCCATGGAATGGGCTCTGACCAGCGCAGCTCTGGCATCTGCGTACCTCTGGTTCTCATAATACACTTCTCCGCATATCCTTATAAACTGCGGACTGAGGGACTTTGACAAATCCTGATGTTCAAGTATATCGAGAGCGAGGCTGTAATCACCATTGTCTGCAAGTTCTTTTATTTTATTAACACTCGACATGCTAATTCCTGTACTCATTACCCAGCCTCCCACATTTTTATCGTCGTATTATTTTATCATAAATGACATTTGTTTACAACCTTTTGATTAGCCAGCAAAAGGATCACACCAACCACAATTCCCGCCGCAAAACCGGCTATATGTGCCACATTATCAATCCCCTCAGACAATTGCCCGTTGACAATAGTAAGCACCAGAAGAACGATCATATTCATGAGTGATAAATCCTTAACCCTGCCTTTGTTTTTGACCGCTATAACAACAAGAATACCAAGC
>CAKQQK010000048.1:0-21118 GCA_934270935.1 uncultured Coprococcus sp.
GCGTCACGCCCGAAAGTGTACCATTTACAAGTCCTGCAAACCAGTAAAGCTGACCAGCATTACTGATCTCGTAAACCGCATCCTTGCTATCGTCCCCATTAATATCATACTTGTCTGTGGTTAGATTTGCCGGCTGATATGCGTCGCAATCTGTACAAAATCCCTGCGAATTATAATTGTGTGATTTCGTTTCTTTAGTCACATATCCGATCGGACAGTCTTTGCATGCTACTCCTTTTGTATGTTCTTTGTCATCTTGCCAAATATATGTAATATTACCGTTTGTATTATGTTTGTGTTCAGCTCCATCTATCAGAATTGTGGCTCCATCTTCAACAATAAGCTTGTCCAGATTGGCGATACTTGCACTACTCTCAAATTCTATGCTTTCTCCACTTGCAATCGTTAAATCTTCTTTTAAAGCGGCTTTACCATATACATATGTTTTTGTTATATCATCACCGGTATCAATGTCTTTCCATTGCTTTGTAATGACAGAGTTGCTGAAGTCACAATCACTTAATACAGGTTCTTGACAGGCTAAAGCACGGCTAACCACGATCTGGCTTCCTGATACATTAATTTGTTGATTTGATCTAAATACCACACCTTCGTATCGTTCTGTTGTTGCTTTCGCTTCAACATAACTGTCTACTATATTAATTTTATCACCACTAATTACGTTTGAATGATCCTCCTCATTTGCTACCACATGGCTATTTTCAATCGTTAAGCTGCCACTACATTCAATTTGGGACGTCTCCAGCGTTGCTCCTATAATTTTTATATTATTATTATTATTTGATCCTAAGTCATCTGCACTAATTTTCCCACAACTTAGACTTCCATTATGATTGTTACCATTTATTTCTAATGTAGGCACAATTCCGCTTTCTGTTGAAATACTTTGAATCAACATATCTGATCTCATAGTATTTGTTCCGTACAACATAATCGAAAGATCACCGTTCTGAATCGTAATGTTTCCAGAAATAGACGCATTTTCCAGTACAAGCTGATTCCTCGTGATGTCATAGTACCAATTAGTTCCCTGATATATCGTGTCATCATTACCAGAAACTCCATCATCTTGAAATTCCCCATTATCAATAATCTTTGTTGACCCCATCAATAAATATTTGGGTATTTTTTCCGTTGTAGTCTCCTCCGCCTTAGCAGTCATCACTCCCCAACCACTTACACTCATCACCGGCGCCAACGATGTAACCACCGCTGCAGCAAGTGCAAATATAATTCCCTTCTTAAATACTAATCCCTTTCTCATTCCATTCCTCCATTTCCATAACAGTCTCTCCTGTGCACCCTGTTACATTATCCCTTTTGTTGCATAATCAAGAATCATTTCCTTGATCATTATAAGCTCGTCCGTGTAATCCTTGTTGTCGTCCGATCCCCATATGAAGCCCTCCGCATAGTGGGCGCAGGCCGTCATCATGGAATGAACCGTTACCCGCATGAATTCTGCTTCCGGTATGTCAGTCCGTATAGTTCTGTCCACCTTCGCCTTCTCGTACATCATGTGAAGTCTGGTGTCCACCGAATACAGTGAACTGTGGAAATCAACAAGCTGATCATTGTTCTTGCCCTCATGGGTTACATAGTAGTTGAAGTTATCGTTGTACTTCAGCAACGCCTTGTGGTTCTGATACATGTCTATGTAACTGTCCATGGTAAATCTCAGTCTGTCTATGGCTGGTATGTCATGTACAGACGATATAGGTCTTCTCGCGTCCAGGCCATCCAGATATCTCTTCCACTGATCAGCACATACCGCTATGACCAGCTCAAGCTTACTTTGATAGTACCTGAACAATGTAGCCCTTCCCACGTCGGCAGCCCTTGCGATATCTCCCATACTCACCGCCTCTATCTTCTTGTCTACGAACAGATCAAATGCAACATCAAGGATCTTTCTATTGCGCTCATCCATCTCCTCTTTTAGTTTTTCCGGATCTCTCATATATTACTTTACACTCCAAAGTTATATTGTGATACTTCCTGTCTCACAATAAATATTCTACAGGACTATCTTATGTCAGTCAACAAAAATCCCAGAAGTCACATTTCGATAGTAAGTAACTTCTGGGATTTCGTATTATATTAAATTTTTATCAATCTGCCAAAATCAGCATTCTTTCCTCAATCAAATGATTAAAGTCTGATTTCATTTTTTCAGGTATATAAGATTCGTCGCACATCTTTTTCATTTTGTCCTTATTTTTAACTACCAAACTTATCATCTTCTCCGCTGATATCCGACTTAAACCACATTCATCAGCAAATATAAGGAAATCTTATATATACATAAGCCGTTCTAAAAGTAGTATCCACCATCAATCATCCTTCCTCCCTGGAACCGCCTCCATGCCGAACATTGCAAGTGCCTCATTTACCTTGTCCATTCTCACGGTCTCTTTCCCCTGCTCAAGTTCGCGAACAAATCTAAGACCAAGTCCTGATCTAATCGCAAATTCTTCCTGTGTAAGACCCGCTTCTTTTCTGTTAGTCTTTATAAATTCAGCTATCTTATTCATCGTTATTACCTCTTATATGTGATTCTTCTTATATGTGATTTCTCTTATATGTGATTCCTCTTATATGCGATTCTCCTTACATATTACACCCGATAAGGTATAATTTCAATCAAATTTATTAGTTTTTATACCATAACGGGTATAAAACATATACTTCGAAGCAAAATTACACCCGATAAGGTATAATAATCGCAATAAGCAGCAAAATTATACCCCATCGGGTGCTGTAAATCTACTTTATGAGAACAGGCTGTATCTGTCTTCCCTCAAGAGCCTCCTCTATGGTGGCTGGGATGAGATCAAGTCTGCTTATGAGTGAATTGGGTTTCTTCACACAGTTATCCTGTTCAAATGGAACAAAATAAATATTTTTCATGTTCATGAGCTGACCGATATTCTTGAAGTTCATACCCATGGCATCATTTGTCGAAACCGATATGATGAGCGGCTTGTTATTCCTCAGATGTGCCTTCGCAGCCATGAGAACCGATGTGTCTGTTATTCCATTTGTCAGCTTGGCGATGGTGTTGCCGGTACAAGGTGCTATGACCAGCGCATCAAGATATGCCTTAGGACCTATAGGCTCTGCCTCCTGTATGGTGTAAATACCCTTTCTTCCTGCTATCGTTTCAACGTCATTTATAAATTTGTCAGCTTTTCCAAATCTTGTGTCGTACTCTGCGGAGTGAGGCGAGAATATCGGATACACATTTATTCCCATCTCAACCATTTTCTTTATTTCTATCTTAATCTTATCAAAGGTACAAAATGAACCGGTTATAGCCAAACCAACATTGCACTTTGATAAATCCATGTTTTATTATCTCCTATTTATTAAAATCCGATACCGCCCTTATGGCAGCATCTGCAAGAATGATTCCCGATGACTTTGGCGAGAGTTTTCCGGGAATTCCCAAACTATGTCTGTAAGGTATTTCGTGCTCCTTACAATATTCAAAATCCACTCCGCCCGGCATTGATGCAATGTCTATTACCACCGCCCCGTTATGGAGCTGTGACAATATGTCTTCACACAGCACTTTGGCTGGAACCGTATTGAAACAGAAATCAACCTCTGACAAAATATGTCCATATATCGCCACATCCTCGAATGACATGACCTTGTAGCCACACAGAGCCGCATCACTTCTCTGCTTTGGACGCCTTGCCATAACTATTACATCTGCTCCCCAGGATGCAAGCCTCTCGGCAAGAACCCTGGCACATTTGCCAAATCCCGTCACCAGACACACACTTCCATCTATATTGATATCAGACAGCTCCTCTGCATCACATACCGCACCTTCTGCGGTTGCCACTGCATTTCTCTCTGCCACACCTTCATCCGCAAGATAATCAAATACATAAGGACCATTTCCGTCTGACAGGTATTTGCCAATCCCCCCTCCAAATACAAGGTCAAATTCAAGGCTGCATTCCAAAATGCTGTTTACCGTGAGAAGTGTTCTGCCGTTGATGAATTCACCATCCCTTGTCATCGGCACAGGAAGAACGATGGCCTTCAGGCTCTCAGCCGAAGGTAACGCACACTCACCCTCTATAAGTCTCCGAAAGCCTACTCCTGACGCCCCTGATATGATGGTTACCGGTGAATGCCTCAGCAGATCGGCATCATATGGATCGAAATGAAACACATTGCTGCCATTTTCAGAAAGGCTCAGAGACATATAACAGCTTCGCCTGTCACCGCCAACCACATAGTATACACAATTCCTATCCATACCTTTGTGCACCGCCCTTATATCATTGATAATTTAAGATATGCCGGGGATCTGCAAATGTTACATAAAAGCATTTTCAAAAACGCTTAGCAACTCATCCTTAATTCCTATATCGGGCAGATTCTCTTTGATATATACAGGTTCGATATCGATCAGCTTTCCATCTCTGTACACCCCAAGCCAACCTACTATCTCACCTGCGGTTATCGGAGCTGTTACGGTATCTAAAATATCATATTTATAGATTATCTCATCGTCCAATACCTGTTCATTTTCGGTACTACAAATTGTAATATTCATATCGCAGACCGCTGGGCATCTGGCAGTTCCCGCAGATTTTGAAGAAAATATGACATTCAGATCTGGAGCTTTGGGAGCTGCAATTTCTGTATATGAAGCATTTTTCTCTGCATATGCGAGAAGCGTTCTTGAATCCTTCCATTTGTATGTCTTGTTGTTCGGCCAGCCACATCCAAGCAACGCCCATATATATGTATGTCCATCATACTCCGCCGCACCTATATAGCAATATCCCGCATCACATGTAAAGCCAGTCTTTCCGGACAGAGCTTCGTCTGACATGTCAAGGAATGCATTGTGGTTTGAACAGGCAAATGACCGTGCACCGGAGCTGTCCGAGAAAGTGTAGAATCTGGTTCTTGTAATTTTCAAAAATAAGTCACTCTTCGGAGATGTGATAATACAATATCTCATGATCCTGGCAAGATCCTCAGCCGAAGTGCCGTGAATACCGTTCTCGTCCTGCGCATCCAGGCCGTTCGGCGTGATAAAATATGTAGCCCTGCAGCCGATCTCTTCCGCCTTGGAATTCATCATATCCGCAAAATGCTGAACATCTCCGCCTATGTGCTCTGCTATGACAACCGCAGCGTCATTGTAACTTTCAAGCATCATTGCATACAGCATATCCTCAAGGGTGAAGATTTCTCCCTCACGCACACCAAGTCTGACCTCAGGCATCTTTGCCGCATACGACGATGCTGTAACTGTATCTGCCAGATCCCCGCATTCAAGTGCAATTATACATGTGAGGATCTTTGTCGTACTTGCATTTGGATGGTGAGCACTTCCATTTTTCTCATACAGGATATCTCCCGTCTCTCCGTCGATCAGAATTGCATTTTCCGCATAAAGTGACAGAGCATCATCGGCATATACATCTTGTGGCATACCTGCAATAAAAAACGCCACAATATATAATATCACCACGATCAGGTTAAACAGATGATGCTTTATCCGTATTCTTTCAACCGATATACACATACATTTTCCTTTTTGTTAGTCATGATATTATATTAGTGACGTTGTAATAAAATTACTTTATATTCTATTCTTCTGATGTAGTGTCAACGCTTAGAGTGAAATCAGCCTCCTCAAGTGCCTCTTTCTTGAAATCTTCTATCTTATCTGGGCTTATAAGTGGAAGATCGTTTGTTGATGAGACACCAAAGCATCTGAGGAACTCTTCTGTTGTTCCAAACATGATAGGCCTGCCCGGGGCATCAAGTCTTCCAACTTCCTGAACAAGATTGTATTCGATGAGCTTGTTTATCGCATGGACACAGGATACTCCTCTGATGGCTTCTATCTCAGGTCTGGTTATAGGCTGCTTGTATGCTATGATAGACAATGTCTCAAGCACCACATCTGTCAGGGAAAGTTTCTTCGGAGTGTTGACTATCTTTGCAAGCACACCGTAATATTCATTCCTGGTACAGAGCTGCAGCGATCCATCGAGATCTATGATCTTGATTCCCCTGTCGCTGTTGTTATAGTTATATACTACATTCTCAAGCTGCTTTGTAAGTTTGCGCTTCTCCATCTCAAGAGCCGTTGCCAGCCTGTCGATAGATACGGATTCTCCCACCGAGAAAAGTATCGCCTCAAGTGCAGATGTCAGATACTCATCACTGTACTCTTTGAATTGTGGCTCCTGGTCTGCCTCTTCATTCTCTGACGAATCATTATTCTCTGATTTCTGACCGGCTATATCTGTTTTGTCCGCAATATCTATATTGTCCGTGTTATCTGCAGTGTTTTCACTATCTGCGTTGTCTGTAGCTGTATTGTTTGTATTGTCTGTGTTATCTGCAGTTGATACATTCTGATCTTCGTTATGTAACTCTTCGTTGTTCATCGTAACCTCATCCAATCTATATAGTATCCAGAGAGTCGATTATAATCTCTCCAAATATCTCTTCCTGCCTTATAGTAATAGCACCAATCTTCATAAGCTCCAAAATGGCAAGGAAAGTGACTATCACATTCATCTTCGACGCCTGCATCTCAAGCAAAGTTCTAAAGTTAATTCCTTCAAGACCTCTGACCTGTTCCCTGACCTCAGCCATCTTTTCTTCAAGTGATATCTCTTCTCTCTCTATCTCTTTGAATTTGCTTCGGATAGGATCAACCTTATCAACCTGCTTTCTCATAACTGATTTGAAAATCTCATTCAGCTTCTCAAGATCTATATCTGCCTTTGATATCAGCTCATATGGATCGACATCCTGCTTGACATTCTTTACCTCTGCGGGTATCGTCGCTTTTTTGAAAAGCATCTTATTACCCTCTAGTTCAAGATCCTTCAGCTCACTGGCAGCATACTTATACATCTTATACTCAAGAAGTCGTCTGACGAGTTCTTCTCTTGGATCATCCTCGTCTTCCTCTTCCTCCTCGTCCTTAGGCAAAAGCATTTTTGATTTGATCTTGATAAGTGTTGCTGCCATGACAAGAAACTCACTCATAATATCGAGATCCTCTTCTTCCATGTTGTTCACATAGTCAAGATACTGCTCAGTAATACTGACAATTGGTATATCATATATATTAACTTTATTCTTCTCAATCAAATGTAAAAGAAGATCCAATGGTCCTTCGAATACATTCAGCTTTACGTCTATAGCAGACATCAGCAAAACCTCATTTGTTTATTTTTGTGCCATGCCCTTGCACGACAAATGTCTAAGGCATGAAACACCTTAGACATTTTAACATAGCAAAGCATCAATATGCAATCTTATATTATGATGCACACCATTCCGCCATTTCCGTCATTTACAATCTTCTCCATGGTGTTCTGAAGTTTATGCTGGCTCTCAGCACCTATCTTGCTCACCTTAGTATTCAGTCCATCATCCACAAGCTGCTCTATCGTTTTGCCAAATATATTTACATTCCATATATTTCCATCCTCACTGTTATCGGAGATGTAAGTGACCAGATCATCTGCCTGTTCCTTGGTTCCAACCAGAGGCATAATCTCCGTGCTGACATTTGCCTTGATCATGTTTACTGACGGTGCACTTGCCGTTATCCTGACTCCAAATTTACTTCCTGTCTTTACCACTTCCGGAACCCCAAGCTGTATATTGTCCCTGTCCGGCATGACAAGTCCATACCCATTGGATTTTACCTGTTCCATGGCTCCCATAATGTTCATGCAGAAGTTCTTATTGCCTGACATCTGCTTAAGTTCTGTTATGAAGTCATATTCATTTGTAATGTCAGCTCCCATCATCTCTGAAAGCATCTGATAATAGAAGCTGCTATTAATGTCAACCGATACATACACCCTGCCATCTGCCATATTGATATTATTGCATCTGTAGCTATTCACATACGAATTTTCCGGGAATTCTATATCATCGATATCCCTGAGACAATTCACCATGGCATTTATATGTGCTGCATCACATATCACACTATTTTTCACCTCATTACTTTCATCTGCAACCTCAAGCCACTTTGGGACATCAAAATACACAGCAGTAACCGGAAAACTCATCAAAAGTTCAGAAAATATGTATGTAATATCGGAGTCCCTCAGCTGCTCGATATTTACAGGAATCACACTGGCTCCATATGTATCTGAAAGCTCACTGGACAAAGCCTTTGCCTGACTGCCAGATGGTTTATCTGTATTTAACAATACAACAAATGGTTTTCCTATACCTTTTAATTCCTCTATCGTCTTCGCTTCAGCATCAATATAGCTTTCTCTTGGCAAATCGCCAAAGCTTCCATCAGTTGTCACAACTATACCAACCGTAGAATGATTGTTTATAACCTTACTGGTTCCGATCTCAGCCGCCTTTGAAAATGGAATATCATAATCAAACCACGGTGTTCTCACCATACGCTCCCTGCCATCTTCAAACTGTCCCTCAGCATCTTTCACAACATATCCAACACAGTCGATCATCTTGATCTTCATATCAATATTGCCGCCAACATTTATTGATACTGCGTCCTTTGGTATGAATTTCGGTTCTGTTGTCATGATGGTCTTTCCCGCAGCAGATTGTGGAAGCTCATCCTGAGCCAATTCTCTGTCATTCTCATTTGATATGTGTGGTATAACCATCTGACTCATAAATCTTTTTATGAATGTTGATTTTCCTGTTCTCACCGGTCCCACAACACCTATGTATATCTCTCCATTTGTCCTGGCGCTGATATCTTGATATACCTGATACTCCTCCATATGACCTCCTATACACGAACTTTGTTCACATAATATTGTTATGGTATACAAATCATGTAGCTAATTAAGTTTCCTATATATAAGTTATGTCTCATGGCCTGATTTTATGTATAAAAAATGCCCATCCATAGTCACCTATGAATGGGCATCTTAACTTTGATAATGAAACCTCAATAATAATTACTGATTGCTCTGCTTATCCTTTTTTCTCTTGTATATTACTATACATCCACATCCGCCAAGGCTGACGAAAAGAATCAATGCAATCGGTATAATAGGAACCTGATCTCCTGTATCAGGATGAGGCTTGTCCTCTGTTGTTACTTCTGTTGTCTGCGTGGTTTCAGTTGTCTCAGTTGTCTGAGTTGTTTCTGTCGTCTCAGTTGTCTCAGTAGTCTCAGTTGTCTGCGTGGTTTCAGTTGTCTGCGTTGTCTGAGTTGTTTCTGTTGTCTCAGTTGTCTCAGTTGTTGTTGTCTTCTTATCAACCATTGTTATAGTGACAACTGTATCCTCTCCGGCTGCGACCTTATCATCAGATACTGTAAATTCTATATCTTTGGCAAGGTCATATCCAGATGGAGCCTTGATCTCTCTGAGTGTATATGTCTGACCGGCTGCCAGAACACCTACGATCTCATAACTGTGTCCATCTGTTATCCACTCATCAACCATCTTTCCGTCAGCATCCTCAAGTCTGAGTGTAGCACCCTTTAATGGAACTCCATCCTCATCCACCTTATCAAATAAATATTTGACTGTTGGCTCAAGCCATGTAATATTGCCATTATCATCAATAATAACAGTAGCCTTACCTGAATCCGGATTCACTCCACTGTCAAATGAATCAACAATCACATTGCCATTATCATCCTTTATGAACTTGATTGAGATAGGTTTCTCAGATACATAATATCCATCTGGAGACTGTATCTCCTTTATAACGTACTCTGTATCTACGAGT
Source organism: uncultured Coprococcus sp. (assembly GCA_934270935.1). Classification (GTDB taxonomy): domain Bacteria; phylum Bacillota; class Clostridia; order Lachnospirales; family Lachnospiraceae; genus Coprococcus. The sequence goes on from CAKQQK010000048.1 coordinate 9,766, forward strand.
ATTCCTTCAAACTTAAGCTCACCATTCTCATCCGTAGTAGCCTTAGCTATCAGTTCATCCTCACCGTTCTCATCCTTCTTATAAAGTCCATATACCGAATTTGGAAGCTTGACTCCATTATCTTCTTCAGAAACCTTAGATATCTTAATATCTGTTCTTGGAAGGTCGTTCACAAGTGTATTATTTTCAACACCGTTAAGCGATGCTGGCTCTTCGCTGTCTGCTGTGACTTCCGCAGTGTAAACCGTGTCATCAATGATGTAACCGCCCTCAGCTGACTTCTCCTTTATCAGATATGTTCCAGTCTTAAGATTGTCAAATACTACAGTACCACCTACACTCTTAGCTGTCGCTATCTCATTTGCCAAATCAGTATCGTCTGCGCTGTAAAGTGCAAATTCTACTCCGTCAAGCATCTTAAGATCATCTGCATTTTCAGCACATGACTCTTTATACAGACCAGCTTTTGTGAAGCTGATAGATCCAAGTCTATATGTATCTACAAACTGAACATCTGTATCCTTGCCATTTGTAAGTCTGATAGATGGTGTCTTGTCACCGTCGCCATCTGTACCGTCCACAGTGTATGTAACGCTTACAGCAGATCCGTCGTAAGTGTACGCTGTCTCTTCAACCGTATATCTGCCGTTTGGCACATTTACAAGCGTTATCTCATACTTGCCATTTCCAAGGTCTTTTACATCTGGATCTGTAAGTTTTATCGTCTTGCTGTATCCGTTATCTCCTGTGACATTAAATGTGATATTCTGTACCACATCATCAGGGGCAATATCACCATTTATTGTCTTTGTAAGCTTGATATTGTTCGGCTTATATGTATTCGTGATGTCATATCCATCAACTGATGCATAATAACCTGTAACAGGAGTTTCCTCAACTGTGTATACAATCTTCTGACCATCCTTGTACTCATCAAGATTGTCAAATTCGTACTTCCAGTCACCTGCAGCTGTCACTGTCTTAGAATCAACTACCTGACCATCTGCAAGAAGTTTAACTGTGATCTCATCAGGTCTCTGATTGTCTCTGTTGTTGTCGTCATCCCATGTCTTGATACCACTGACTGATACCTTTGATGGTATGTGTGTGTTTTCAACCTCAAACTCACCGTTGTCTATAAAATGTAAATCTGTTGAGTAACCGTCGATAGTTGTAAGCTCTTCAACTCTATATACTATCTTATTACCGGCCTTCTTCTCATCAAGACCCGACCATGTTGTAGTCCAGTTGTTTGATTCGCTGAGTGTAGTTTCAGAACCGGCTACACGGTTGCCATCTGCAAGAAGTACCACTTTGACAGAAGGAGCTCTCTTTCCGTCCTGGTTATCCGCATCATTCCAGACCTTAGTAACCTTTACACTGGTCTTGCCTGGCGTATAGCTGTTCTTGATATCATAGCCTGTAACCTCAGATGAATAATCTGCGACCTCATTCTCTGATATCGTGTATTTGATCTTTTGACCATTACTGTACTTTGGAAGATCTGTAAAGCTGTACTTCCAATTGCCTGAAGCATCAGGCTCTACAACCTTATCTGCATACTTCACACCATCTGCAAAAAGGTTGACTTTGATACTCTCTGGTCTCTTGCCATCCTGATTGTCTGCATCATCCCAGGTCTTTGTTCCTGAAATCGTTATCTTCTCTGGTGTGTAGCTGTTCGTGATTATGAAACTGTTTGGTCCGTCCTCATTTACAACTGATGTATACTCACCGAGGCTGCCAACCTCTTTGACTGTATATACTATAGTCTGTCCGGCTTTCTTCTCATCAAGATCCGTCCATGCATATGTCCAGTCCGTCGCCTCTGTAAGAGTTACAACATCGCCATATGCAACGCCGTCTGCATAGAGCTGAACGCTAACTGTCTCTAATCTCTTTCCGTCCCTGTTGTCATCATCATCCCAGACCTTGCCGACCTTAACCATTGTCTTGCCCGGTGTGTAACTGTTCTTGATGTTATATCCTGTAACATCTGCTGTATATCCCTCTACATTATCTTCTGATACAGTGTATACGATCTTCTGACCGTTATTGTACTTTGGAAGATCCGTAAAGCTGTACTTCCAATTGCCTGAAGCATCAGGCTCAACAACCTTGTCTGCATACTTCACACCATCTGCATAAAGATTGACTTTGATACTCTCTGGTCTCTTGCCATCCTGATTGTCTGCATCATCCCAGGTCTTTGTTCCTGAAATCGTTATCTTCTCTGGTGTGTAGCTGTTCGTGATTATGAAACTGTTTGGTCCGTCCTCATTTACAACTGATGTATACTCACCGAGGCTGCCAACCTCTTTGACTGTATATACTATAGTCTGTCCGGCTTTCTTCTCATCAAGATCCGTCCATGCATATGTCCAGTCCGTCGCCTCTGTAAGAGTTACAACATCGCCATATGCAACGCCGTCTGCATAGAGCTGAACGCTAACTGTCTCTAATCTCTTTCCGTCCCTGTTGTCATCATCATCCCAGACCTTGCCGACCTTAACCATTGTCTTGCCCGGTGTGTAACTGTTCTTGATGTTATATCCTGTAACATCTGCTGTATATCCCTCTACATTATCTTCTGATACAGTGTATACGATCTTCTGACCGTTATTGTACTTTGGAAGATCCGTAAAGCTGTAATTCCAGTTGCCTGAAGCATCAGGCTCCACATCCTTGCTTGCATACTTTATGCCATCTGCATAGAGATTAACCTTTATGCTGGTTGGTCTTGTTCCATCCTGATTATTGCCATCATCCCAGGTCTTTGTACCACTGATATCGATCGTCTCAGGTGTGTGGCTGTTGGTTATCGTATAACCATTCTCAGCATCACCGGTTATATCTGTGTCATATCCAACAACAGCATCCTCAGTCACGGTGTATGTGATCTTGTGACCATCCTCATATTTTGGAAGACCGGTAAATGTAAACTCCCAATTATCCGCTGCTGTAATGGTCTTGGATTTCTTCTTCACGCCATTTGCAAGCAGGTTGACAGTGATGCTTTCGTCTCTCACACCATCCTGGTTCTCTGCATCATCCCATACCTTTGTACCGCTGACCTGCGTTGTCTCAGGTACATAACTGTTTGTGATGACAAATCCATCTGTCATATTGCCTGTAGGTTCACCTGATGTGTATCCCTCAGGAACCTCAGTCTCCTTTACGGTATATGTGATCTTCTGTCCTGCACTATATATTGCAAGATTATCCCAGGTATAAGTCCATCCGTCATCTGCTGTCAATGTGATCTCTTCTCCAACAGGAGTTCCATCTGCATAGAGCTGAACCTTTATGCTACCCGGTCTCTTGCCGTCCTGATTATCCGCATCGTCCCAGTTCTTTGTAACTGATATACTTGTCTTACCAGGTGTGTAACTGTTTGTTACATTGTATCCATCTATTGCTGTTGAATAGTTTTCAACTGCGTCCTCTGTGATCGTGTATACGATCTCCTGCTTGTTGCTGTATTTTGGAAGATCTGTGAAGCTGTACTTCCAGTTACCAGAAGCATCAGGCTCTACCTTTTTGCTTGCATACTTTACACCATCTGCAAACAGGTTGATATTTATGCTCTCAGGTCTCTTGCCATCCTGATTATCTGCGTCATCCCATGTCTTTGTTCCACTAATCGTTATCTTCTCAGGTGTATAGCTGTTCGTGATCACAAATCCGTCTTCTGCGCTTCCAGTTGTCTCAGAAGAATAATCTCCAAGGTCACTTGTCTCCTTTACAGTGTATGTGATCTTGTTGCCATTCTTGTTGACGTCAAGTCCTGTCCATCTATGTGCCCAGTTGTTGTCATCGCTCAGTTCAGCTTCTGAATCAGTTATAGGATCCCCATCAGCAAGAAGAACAACCTTAACCTTGTCCGATCTCTTGCCATCCTGATTGTCTGCATCAACCCATTTCTTTGTGACAGAAATCTGAGTTTTCTTAGGTGAATAGGTATTCTTGAGGTTGTATCCGGAAACAGCCGTATCATATCCTTCAACATTTTTCTCTGATACTGTATAAACTATCAAAGTTCCATTATTATATTTTGGAAGATCTGTAAAGCTGTATGTCCACTTGCCATCAGCATCAGGTGTTACTTCTTTGCTGGCTGTCTTTACACCATTTGCAAGAAGATTGACTGTGATACTGCCAGGTCTTGTTCCATCCTGATTATCACCATCATCCCATGTCTTTGTTCCACTTACATCAATTGTCTCAGGTGTATAACTGTTCGTGATAGTAAATCCATCCGTCATATTGCCTGTAGGTTCACCTGATGTGTATCCCTCAGGAATCTCAGTCTCTTTCACTGTATACGCAATATTATGACCAGCCTTCTTTACTGCAAGACCAGACCATGTATATGTCCAGCCATCGTCTGCTGTCAAAGTGATCTCTTCTCCAACAGGAGAACCGTCAGCGTAGAGCTGAACCTTTATGCTCTCAGGTCTCTTGCCATCCTGATTATTCGCATCGTCCCAGTTCTTTGTCACTGATACGCTAGTCTTACCAGGTGTATAACTGTTTGTTACATTGTATCCGTCTATTGCTGTTGAATAGTTTTCAACTGCATCCTCTGTAATCGTATATACGATCACCTGCTTATTGCTGTATTTTGGAAGATCTGTGAAGCTGTACTTCCAATTGCCTGAAGCATCAGGCTCTACCTTCTTGCTTGCATACTTTACGCCATCAGCAAAGAGATTGATCATGATACTGCCCGGTCTTGTTCCATCCTGGTTGTCACCATCACTCCATGTCTTTGTTCCACTGATATTGATGGTCTCAGGTGTATGCTTGTTCACAATATCATATCCTGTGATCTCGGAATCGTATCCTGTAACCGCATCTTCCTTGACGCTGTACTTTATCTCATTGCCAGCCGAATCATACTTAGGAAGGCCTGTAAAACTGTATGTCCACTCTCCTGTAATAGCATCCGGTGTCACAGTAACATTGTCCACCTCGTCATCGCCATTCATCAGACGGACTGTGATGTTCTCTGGTCTCATGCCATCCTGATCATCAGCATCATCCCATGTCTTTGTTCCACTGATGTCGACAAGCTCTTCATACTTGTTTACAAATGTTATAGCAGTTATATCCCCATCGATAACCGTCACGTTATCACCGATGGCTATTGTATTGCCATTCACTTCACATGTTACAGTGTGCTTGTAACCCTCTATGTCTGCATTTGACTCTGTGACCGTATATGTTCCGGCTGGAATGTTGTCAATCACATAGCTTCCAAGTACAAACTGATCATATGATATACGAGCCACGCCCTCATATGACGCTGGGCCTGTAATATCAAATGTTATGGCTGCCTTCTGTTCATCTGTAAGTGAATCTCCGCCATCAAACATCTTGACTATCTGAAGTCTTCCAACATTGATTGTATTCGTAATCTTTACATCAGTTACAACGCCGTCAGAATCACGGGTTACGTCTACATCTCCTGTATAGCCGCTTACCTCGTTCTCAACAACTGTATATTTGATAATGTTGCCGTCTGCATCTTTCTTGTCAAGATCCGTAAATGTACCGCTCCATCCGTTCTCTTCGCTAAGAACGATCTGCTTATCAGCGATTATATCTGCTTTTCCATCAGCCTTCTCAACAGCAAGATCAACAGTGACACTTGTCGGTCTCTTATTCAGCTTATTATTGTTGTCGACCCATTCCTTTGTCACAGGGATCTCAGTCTTTTCAACTCGGACAGTTTTATCTGTGTTAGTAATGGTGATCATTCCATTTACTGTACCATTGTTGTTATATGACACCGCAAAGTTCTCATCAGAGAACTCCTCTTCAGCAAAATAGAATAGATTCTTATTATCACTGTCTACAACCGGCAGGGAAAGCTCACCACTTGTCCAGTTATTGCCCCTATTAAGTCTAACTGTTGCAACAGGTGTACTGTTTTTATCATAACTTGAAGCTACTGTTGATGAATATATCTTCACAACCAGATCGCCATCCACAGGAATGTTCTCATCTGAAAGTGTTGAATTATTTGCATCCTTCCACAGCTTCTTTACCTGTATCTTTCTGTCTTCCGGCTGATTACTTATAGGGAGATCGAAATCGGCAATCTTATCTTCTCCCATACCAGTACCGCTTAATATAGGATATTTGACATCATCTATACCTTCAAGTATAGGGCCCTTCTTCGAGTCCGCATCAGCGTTAAGGTTGTAAATATATACAGGCTCATCAAGAGTCTTATACCCATCCGGTGCACTAACCTCAACAAGCTTATAATAGAAGTTATAATACAGACTTCTGAGTGTGAGCTTACCTTCTTCATTCGTGATTCGCTCTTCGCCCGTATCAGGCTCTATGAGATGCCAGCTTGTATCTGAAAGATCATCCGGTGAGCCATATCTGTAAAGTTCAAATTCTGCTCCCTTAAGTTTGATTCCAGACATGACAGCATCAGTCTTGATTATTGTCAAATGGAACTGCTTAACCTTTGATACGTAATTAACTCCATCATCGTGTACTTCTGTCTCAACCCTGCTGCTGTCCGCAGAACTGACTGAGCCAAGAATACCCACCTGGTTACTTATAGTAGTATCAAGTGCTCCTGTGTATGACAGCACATATTTATACTTTAATATCAGTTTTGTAGAATCAGGCACATTGAGTGTCAGTGTAGATTTCTTGGCACTGTTATCATCTACATATGTATAACTGTACAGATTAGAAGGAACATTCCTTCCTGTGTCAGCATATACAAGCTGAAGTGAATCGGACTTAAGATATACATTATTAACTGATGCAGCAGATGAATAGTCATATGTATCAACTACAGTAACTGTTCCTGTTGTTCCAAGCGTTTTGCCATCTTCATTGATATTTACAGTATATTCTATGCTCTTTGTATTCTTATCAAATGATCCAGCTGTCTTTGACATAGATGGCTTCGTTACAGTTACAGATGAGCTGTCGGTTTCTGTAGTCTTTGAACCGTCTGATGATGTTATTGTACCAGAACAATTGTTGACAAATGTCCTGTCATTCTCACTAATAGCAGCATCAACATCTGCATCTACCTTTACAGCATAGTACATCTCTATTTTGACTTTATTATCCCAGACAGCCATGTCATCAATGCTGAAACTAAGCCTATTGCCATTAACAGATACATTCTTTACGTGATTTGAACCTCCCAAACCTGTTGAAGGATTGGTCTTATTGTAAGCATAATATGTTGCAAAATATACTCCATCAAGGCCTGAAACACACTCTCCCGTTCCATTTGGGAGTATCTCATTGCGGTGATTATTTATATACTGTGTATCAAGACTTGTTCCCTCAGGCAAAACGTCATAAAAATCAAGGACATCACCTTTTCCATATACAAAATTTTCGTTAAGAACTACTTTGTATATGAATACATTATCATCTTTTACATATCCAACAATGCTGGACTTCTCGTCAACACCATTGCTGATGCTGTACTTCTTCACAATGGCTCCATGGGTCTTTTTCTTGACCACGTAAGAATCTGAAACATCCTTTGATGAATTTGAAGTAGTAAATGTTCCATCATTCTTAGCTTCGTAATTATCAGCATCAGTTTTTACTGTTGTTGAGTACGTAAGTTCAATATTTTGAGTCTGTCCTTCGGCGTAATCAACATCCCTTAAGAATGTAATGACAAAGCCCATGATATCATAAGGATTACTTATACCCGAAAGATCATCAACAACTCGCTGATTCTCCCATCCACAAAATTCAGTTATCTGATAACTCAACTTATAATCTGTGCCCTGAACCAAATCGCCGACATGGACATTATTGATCTGTTCATTCGTAAAATAGTGATCAGATCTGTCAACATCAGGCCACTTCTTGTCAATCTTATCTGAATATGTACTGCCTGCTGTTATCTTTCCTGAAATAGTAGTCTTCCATGCAAGTACGCTGCTATCCTCACCATCTGTGATGCCGACAAATTCCTTTTTTACACCACCATTATCAATGTCTACTTTGTCATTTGCGCTGTCTGAATCAGTTCCCTTAGTTATACCTACTTCGTTGTAATATGTATCAGTAAGTTTCTCGCTCTCTGTGACAGCGGTCTCATATGTGAGAACAATCTTTGACCTGCGATCTGAAAGTTCAATCTTATTTGTTCCATCTGTAAGATATACTTTATCGCCATCAAGAACTATGTTTGCCGGAAGAGAGATTTTTGTTGCTGAAGCTGTTCCGTTAATCTCTACGTCGCAATTCTTATCCTCATCAACTACAGTATCATTCTTCTTATATATATCTGTGATAGTTACATCTGTAAGATCTTTCTTGTTGTCCTCATTTATAGTGATGGTCCATGTAATCTTGCTTCCATCTTCTGAAAGGACACCTTTCTTTGATACCTTTGGAGTCTTCTTACCACCATTATAATCTATATCTCTGTGTGATGTCTCTGTGGAAGTATTCTTACCATCATCTGCTGTCGCAGAATTATCCGAATTAACCTTGACGGTACCAACACCATCATCAATATCATATATGACAATATCATAACTTATCTCATACTGATTGTTTGCATCAAGCTTTGGAAGCGTTCCGGTAAGCACCTGACCATCATTTGCAATATCTCCATCAGGTCCTTTCACATAATTCTCATCAGTGAGAACTGTGTCCTGCCAATTGTTCAGATTCTTTTTCTTTACGGTTATATTCTGGACCTTTCTTTTGGCGTTTGATCCAAGTCTGGAATCAAGCTCACCTGATATAATATCATTGAGATCTATATCACCATCCGATCCGTACTCAGAACTTATTACAAGATTATAATTGAATGTAATCGTTCTGTTCTCAGGATCAGCCGTCACGTTAGAAACACTTTTCTTGAGCTTAAGATCCGTTGCACCTTCTTTTACATATTTATATGATTTGTTTGTCTGCTCAGAATCACTTACTGTATTGTTGTCCACATCAGCCTGATTTTTCTGATTCAGATTCACGATGTCCTGTCCAAGATCACCAACTTTACTCTTTACTGTGTATGTAACTTTGTAAGACTGCTTTGCACCAAGATTTGGAAGTGATCCGGAAATCGTGGCTGAACTACTGTCATAGGAAAGTTTCGACGAAATATCATTTCCTGATGGATCTACAACTTTTATGTTAACCACATCTGGAAGCACCCCTGTCAGATCATTCGATATAACATCTTTAAATATGAGATCAGGAGTTGTCCCCTCAGCTGATGCTGTTCCATGTTTTGAAGATACATCTACAGTGTAATCAAAATATACATAACCATCATCAGGATTTGCTGTATATCCGTTTGAAACAGACTTCATCAAATCTACGTCAGGTTTGAAGTCAACTGGTACGTTGACAGTAATCTTGCTTGTAAACTTATTCTCAATTTCATTCTTTTCGTTGTATTTCGAAAGATCAAGTGTAACCCATGCGGAGAAGCTCGCATCAAGCTCAACATTCGGAACAAGCTTGTCCTTAAATATAATAGTAGTAAGAATACCGTCTATAACTGAATATGAACCAATCTGCACGCCATCCTTTGATATCGGTTTGTCATACACATTGTTAGCAATCTTTATATTATCAGGAAGCTTATATGTAAATGAAGCATCCTCTCCCGAAGCTATGATCGCATTGACCGTATCAATGTCAAACGTGATATCCATAGCCATCTGCGTTGTTGTTCCCTGTTTTGTTGAATCGTTAGGGTCAAGCGGAAGCTTATATATCTTATCGCTTGCATTGCTTGAACCGTATATCTTACCGTCAGCACCTTGAATGATTACGCCGGTGATATATTTGTCCATCTCCCCCATATTCTGCGCATCTGACAGCAGAGCTATCGAATCTGTCGGGGTTGCACTTTCATTCCCTGTTCTTGCTTCTGCTGCGCTTGTCCAACTATAATTAGAAGGCGAGATCAACGTTGTGATCATAACAACAGCCAACAGCAAAGCTATGAGTTTCTTTGTAGTCTTCGTCATATTCTCATTACCTCTTTCCTTATAATCTGATCATAATCATCTATCCCCGGATGTCAGAGCAGACTCTCCCCATAGACGACATTATTATACTCCAATGTATCATAACACTCAGTAATTGTAAACAGTTTGTAAACAAAAAAACAATTTTCAAGAAATATTTGTTCACATTTGTCCTGATTTCTATTTCTATAGTTCACTTTTTATAGTTCACTTTTTCTATCCCTGTTTAACAGTTCTGTGAGTGCCTCTTTTGCTGTCATACCATTGAAAAGCACATTATTTACAGCTTCAACAATCGGCATTTCAACACCATATTTTCTTGAAAGAGCAAGTGTAGCTTTTGCCGAGTAGACGCCCTCAACAACCATCTTTACTTCAGCCATCGCCTCCTCATATGTCTTTCCCTGTCCTATGAGATATCCTGCATTCCTGTTCCGGCTATGAAGTGATGTACATGTTACTATGAGATCCCCCATGCCAGAAAGTCCTGAAAGTGTCTTTACATCAGCGCCCATTGCCAGCCCCAGTCTCATAATCTCTGCCATTCCACGTGTCATGAGCGCAGCTTTTGTATTGTCTCCCAGACCAAGACCATCCGATATTCCGGCTGCAAGCGCGATGACATTCTTTACTGAACCTCCAAGTTCAATTCCCGTAACATCTGTGCTTGTATAAACTCTGAAATAATCATTCATAAATGCATTCTGGACTATCTTGGCAATCTCAATATCACGGGCTCCTGCAACTACCGTGGTAGGTATTCCTCTGCCAACCTCTTCAGCATGAGACGGACCGGACAAAACTGCAACATGTGCCTGCGGAATCTCCGACTCAATAATCTCCACAAGTGCCATAAGAGTTGACTCCTCAATACCCTTACTTACATTCACAATCAACTGCCCATCTCGTACATATCCGGCAACACTTCTGGCTGTACTTCTGACAAATGGAGAAGGAACGGCACACACTACCATATCCTGTCCCGTAACAGCGCCCGAGACATCTGTTGTATAATCTATGCTGTTATTTAATATAACGCCCGGCAGCCTGTCTCTCTGCTCATGAAACTCTCTGAGCATGGCAACCTCTCTTTCATCTATAGACCAAACGATCACCTCGTGACCATTTCCAGCCAGTAAATTAGCCAGTGCGGACCCCCATCCGCCTGCTCCAAGAACACCAATTTTCATTATCAAGTACCTCCATCTATCCTTTTAAGTATTCTTTTACCGATGTATTACATCTTGCACTGTCTTAACGATTAAAGACATTTTTATATTTTACTATTTTTTCTTAATTGAATCTAGATGTTATAGCAAAGTTATTGATTTAAGTTTGATATTTTTAAAAAT
>CAKQQK010000049.1:0-21019 GCA_934270935.1 uncultured Coprococcus sp.
AATTGATACTGCATCCATGTAATGATCGTATATAGATAGTTTCAATTCCCAATCTTCATTATTCTTTGAAACTGAGTGCTCTTGTTGCATTTAACACCGCAAGGATCATAACTCCAACATCAGCGAATATCGCCCACCACATGTTGACAAAACCAACCGCTCCAAGTGCAAGACATGCGAATTTGATCACAAGTGCAAACACGATATTCTGATGAACTATCCTGAGTGTCTTCTTGGATATCTTCATGGCTGTGGCTATCTTTGCCGGGTCATCGTCCATGAGGACTATATCAGCAGCCTCTATAGCTGCATCGGAACCAAGTGCTCCCATGGCGATTCCTATATCTGCTCTTGAAAGCACAGGAGCGTCATTTATTCCATCACCCACAAATGCAAGCTTTTCTTTTTCGCCCTTGGCTGCTATGAGTTTCTCGACCTCATCCACCTTGTCACCCGGAAGAAGTTCACTTCTGACCTCATCCACACCAAGTTCTCTTCCCACTGCGTCAGCAACCTTCTTAGCATCTCCGGTGAGCATGACGACCTTCTCCACGCCTGCTGCCTTGAGCCCACTTATGGCCTCCTTTGCATTTGGCTTTACAACATCAGATATCAGGATGTAGCCGGCATATCTGCCATCCACTGCCACGTGTATCTCTGTTCCAACTGACGCGGGAACCGCTGCCTCTATGTTCATCTTCTTCATGAGTTTGACATTTCCCGCTGCGACCTCATGACCATCCACGACTGCTGATACGCCGTGTCCACTAATCTCCCTGGCGTCTGTGACTCTGTTGTTGTCAATCTCCTTGCCGTACGCCTCCTTCAGGCTCTTGCTGATAGGATGGTTGGAATAGCTCTCGACAAATGCTGCCTTCTCAAGCAGATCAGCCTCGCTCATACCCGAAACCGGATGTATCTCTGTAACCTGGAACACACCCTTTGTCAGTGTTCCTGTCTTGTCACACACAACGTATTTCGTATATGAAAGAGCCTCAAGGTAGTTAGAACCTTTTACAAGGATACCCTTTGCCGAAGCTCCTCCGATTCCACCGAAGAAACTCAGTGGGATGGATATTACCAGTGCACATGGGCAGCTGATAACAAGTGTTGTAAGGGCTCTGATGATCCACTTGGACCATGCAGCCGGGTTACCTATGATAATATTTACCAACGGTGGAAGAACTGCAAGTGCAAGTGCCGCGATACATACAGCCGGCGTGTAATACTTTGCAAACCTTGTGATGAAGTTCTCTGATCTGGACTTCTTCATACTTGAGTTCTCGACGAGATCAAGTATCTTGGATACGGTTGACTCTCCAAACTCCTTGGTTGTCTCGATCTTTATAAGTCCGTTGAGGTTGACGCATCCACTGATGATCTCATCACCCACATGAACCTCTCTAGGAACACTCTCTCCTGTGAGAGCGCTTGTGTTGAGTGAAGATGACCCCTCCACAACCTTTCCGTCGATAGGCACTTTCTCTCCCGGCTGTACGACTATGACTGTTCCAATCTGAACGTCATCGGGATCTACCTGCTCAAGCTTGCCATCCTTCTCTATATTCGCATAGTCAGGGCGGATATCCATAAGTGCGGTGATGTTCTTTCTGCTCTTGCCCACCGCGTAGCTCTGGAACAGCTCACCAACCTGGTAGAACAGCATAACCGCTGATGCCTCCTTGTACTCACCGAGCACCATGGCGCCAACCGTTGCTATAGCCATAAGGAAATTCTCGTCAAATACCTCTCCGTGTATGATTCCGAGAAATGCCTTTTTAAGTATATCGTAACCGATGATGAGATACGGGATCAGGTAAGCCACGATCTCTATGCATCGCCACATAACTGACGGATTCTCAAGATCCACCGTTCCGGTCTTGTCAAGCACCGTAAATGTGACAGCCATGGCAACGAGAAGAACCGCCGATACTATAATCCTTATAAGGACCTTTTTCTGTTTCTTTGTCATAACATCCTCCTGTCTTATATAATTCCGATCATTTGTAAACCAATAACAGTTCCCACCACATACGCAGCAAGTTATGACTAAATTGTTCTCATATATGAAACAAAGCAGGAATAGGAATACATCACATTTCCAAACCTGCTTTGCAAGACCCTGTATGGTTCTCTATAAATCACCGTGCTATTGTAAAATGACAATCATCTTTACACATGACGAATTGTGATTACATGAATATCTCACAGTCAGGCTCAACCTTCTTACATGCCTTAAGAACGTTCTTCATAACCTCTGCCTCGTCTGCGCCGTCTTCAAACTCAACACTCATCTTCTGAGCCATGAAAGCCACGGCCGCATCCTTAACACCTGCAACCTTCTTTGTTGCATCCTCCATCTTTGCTGCACAGTTTGCACAATCAACTTCAATCTTGTACTTCTTCATAATAGTAGTCTCCTTTTCATAATATTTTCTTATTCATTTCTGAAGGTTAATAAGCTATCATTTTCATCTAACTCTTTCGCCCAGATTTCATTATCCTCGTTGAATCTATGAACATTTAAACATATATTTAATTATATGTCAACACATAAAATAAAATTCTTATTTTAAATACAAAAGGGATTATATCCAATCACCAATCTATGCATGATCCGATATAATCCCTTTTTACATAACTAAATATCTGCTGTCTATTCTAACTTACCGTTTTTTTCATCATAGGTATCCAGGAAACTGTGTCTCACACCGCCCTGCTTGTACTCTATCAGGGTATCGATATTGACATTCTCCACACTCTTGAATATGTTGCCCTCCACAAACGGATTCGTCTTCTTGAGCGTCGCTATGAGCTGTTTGATCTCCTGACGCTTGGACTTTGTCTCCTCATTGTTGCAGGTGGTACATGTGTCCGTGAACTTACATGCACACTGTATAAAATGAAGTTCATTATAATCCCTCCACGCCTTGATGTCGTCCTCCCTTACCATATAAAGAGGTCTGATGAGCTCCATGCCCTCAAAGTTGGTGCTGTGAAGCTTCGGCATCATGGTCTGCATCTGCGCACCGTAAAGCATACCCATGAGTATAGTCTCTATGACATCGTCATAGTGATGTCCAAGAGCTATCTTGTTGCATCCCAGCTCTTTGGCATAGCTGTACAGATGACCTCGTCTCATCCTGGCACAGAGGTAGCACGGTGACTTCTCAACGTTATACACCGAGTCAAATATATCTGACTCAAATATCTGGATAGGAATGTTCAGCATCCTGGCATTGTCCTCTATGACCTTGCGGTTTGCCGGGCTATAACCCGGATCCATGACTATGAACTTGAGTTCAAACGGGAACTTATTATGTCTTTTCAGCTCCTGAAAGCACTTCGCCATGAGGAAAGAATCCTTACCGCCCGATATACAGACGGCGATCCTGTCGCCTTCCTTCACCAGTTCATATCTGTTGATGGCCTTTGTGAAGTTGCACCATATCTTCTTGTGGAACTTCTTGCGTAGACTCTTCTCCACATCGGCACATATGTCAGTCTGCTTCTGCTTTCCCATGGTGTAGAGCAGCCATGATATATAACCGCCTTTAAGGCTCACTGCATCATATCCCAGCTCTGCCAGTCTTTCCGCCAGCGGAATACTGTTGGTTCCGTGGGTACAGCAGATGATGATCTTCTTTCCCTTTGAGTTATCCCCGGAAATATATTCCTCTGCAGGGAACAGTTCACCTGCGGTCTCCGCCAGATGCTCCGGCATCAGACTGTCCGCAGGAACTGCCATCGCCCCCGGGATGGCTCCGTGGGATATCTCAACTTCATCCCTGATGTCAACCATCAGATACGAGTCCTTATCCAGTTCCTGTATCTCTTCTATTGTGATTTCATTTGAAGTTTCTTTTGAGTTTTCTAATGCCATATCCCTGTCACCATTTTTCTTAGTATTACAAATAAGCTATTTTTATTTATGATACTGTCTGCCTCATATGGCATCGCCGTCATCCGCAGCTTACTCCTTGCCATCCCAGCAGTATGTACAGAGCTTGCACTTCTCAACTCCGCACGCCTCGAGCATATCATCAAGTCTGTTGAATCTGAGTGATGTGAAATGCAGTTCCTTGCAGATCTCGTCAACCATCTTTTCGTACTTCTCTGAATCAGGATCTGTATACTCCTGAAGTACCTCATCTGTCACATTGCCATTCTCAAGTCTCTCGATAACTCTTCTTGTTATCAGATCCATCTCTGATGATGATCTTGAGAAGTTCAGGTATTTGCATCCGTATACAAGTGGTGGACACGCTGGTCTGATGTGTACCTCCTTGGCTCCACTGTCAAACAGATACTCTGTCGTCTCTCTGAGCTGTGTTCCACGCACGATAGAATCGTCTATGAGCAGAAGACTCTTATCCTTTATAAGATCCTCAACTGCCAAAAGCTTCATCTTGGCTATGAGATTACGCTGGCTCTGTATAGTCGGCATAAATGAACGTGGCCATGTCGGTGTGTACTTGATGAACGGTCTTGAGAAAGGTATTCCTGATTCATTGGCATAGCCGACTGCATGCGCTGTTCCTGAATCCGGAACTCCGGCTACGATATCAGGCTTAACGTTATCCCTCTTTGCCATACTGGCTCCGCAGTTGTATCTCATCTGCTCTACACTCATACCCTCGTATGAACTTGCAGGGTAACCATAGTATACCCACAGGAATGTACATATCTTCATGTCCTTGCCCGGCTGCACAAGCGTCACACAGTTGGACGGTGTGAGTACAACAACCTCACCAGGACCGAGTTCTTTATAGTCATGATAGCCAAGGTTCTTGTAGGCAAAGTTCTCAAATGACGCACAGAATGCACCATCCTTCTTGCCTATAACCACAGGAGTTCTTCCGTGCATATCCCTGGCTGCATATATTCCATTCTGGTTCATGAGCAGGAGTGACAGAGAACCGTCTATCTTCTCCAGCGCATATCTTATTCCGTCTATCAGATTATCCTTCTGGTTGATGAGGGCTGCCACCAGCTCTGTGCTGTTGATATCCCCTCCGCTCATCTCAAGGAAATGTGAATGTCCCTGATCAAATATCTCCTTGGATATCTCGTCAACATTGTTGATCTTGCTGACAGTTGTCAGAGCATATGTTCCGTGATGTGAACGCACTATGAGTGGCTGTGGCTCATAATCGGATATACATCCTATTCCAAAATAACCCTTCATGTTCTGCATATCTTTGTCGAACTTTGTTCTGAATGGAGCATTCTCGATATTGTGTATGGATCTGTCAAATCCCTTATCTCCATACACTGTCATGCCTCCGCGCCTTGTTCCAAGATGTGAATGATAGTCTATTCCAAAGAACAGATCAAACACACAGTCATCTTTTGCCGCTACTCCAAAAAATCCACCCATTGTTTTCCTCCTGAAGTGATAAAAATTTGTCATTTTCGCAAACATATCTATATTAGCATAGGACTGACGGTGATTACAATATTATTTCATGACATTGTTACACATCGTTTTGTGATTTTAGCTTTCTCAACATTATGATATACTATTTCTGTTGCCGCCCCTATACTGGCTCAGAAAGGGGGTAAGTACATATGATAACACTTCTTATTACCTTTATTATCTCTGTCATAGCAAGTATTGTTGCTTACTATATTTGCAAATGGCTGGACAGAGATAAGTAATCGGCAACCAGCCTAGGAAATACGTCGTCCTATCCAATAGACGGAGAAAACCCCAGAGGTGGCACCCTCTGGGGTTTTCGCTTGCGCCTATATTGTGTAAAGCACAATGATATACTCTTATTACCTTTTATATCTGCCGATATTATAACATATATAAATTCTGGTTACAACATCCATATTTACACAAATTTTATAACACATTCATAAGAAGCTTCACTATCCCCGCAACAAAGATCAGCACCGCCAACCCGAAAAAGAATACCTCCATCTCCCTGTACACCTTGTTTGACTTCTTCTCATAGGCCTTCCGCTCTTCCCTGGAGTAAAGCAGTCTATACTCACTGCCGATCGGATGTTTCTTTCTGTTTATATCCTGATTAACCACATAAGAATCCGGCTCACCGCTGTATGGATCAATATATTCCACTGTGGGATGTGCGTATCCAGGAATGTTGGTTCTGCCGGCCATGGTGTCATATCCTATTATCTTTCCCACAACCTCCATATCGAACATATCATTTTCTTTTATCCGCTTTGACCTCACAGCAAATCCCGCTATCACAAATATCAGTACACATGCCAGCACCTTGATTGTATCCACAACCACCCACACAGGATCATTCTTGTCTAAAGCTATTACCCCGCCATCCTGCAGACTATCCATCACCATAGATACACTGATTAGCAAAAGTGCCACGCCGCCAGCCAGAAGTCCTATTCCGATATTCTTAAAATTCCAACGATCCTCATTTTTCTTTATCCAAATTGCAAGTCCAATCAAAAATATTCCCACTATACCGAAAAAGCCTGATTTCACAAGTCTTGTAATCAGCTCAATATTGTCTATGTAATCCATATCTCATCTCCAAACTGTGATAAATACTCTATACGAATCTCAGAGCCTTGCCGAACTTTTATCTCATAAAAAATCGCCCTATACTGATATATAATATACCAGTATAGGGCGAATTCAAACTTAATTAAAAAGATTTTCCCTGAATCCTAGCCGATGCTCTTAACGCTTTCACCCTCTATCAGGGAACATGGCACTATCTCATGTTCACCAGCTGCTGCATAATTTATATGCTTGAGCATGATGTCAACACTTCTCGATGCCATGATCTCTGTATTCTGTTTTATTGTTGTAAGTCTTGGTACACAGTATCCTGCCAGCTCTATTCCATCAAATCCAGTAACTGACAGCTCCTCCGGAATATGTTTGCCCAGATCAGCAGCCGCTCTCATGACGCCGATCGCTATCGTATCACTGAGAGCCATGATTGCTGTAACCTCCGGCTGTTCCTCCAAGAGACGCTTCGTGGCCTCATAACCTGCCTTCATAGAATACCTGCACGGAATATATGTAAACTCCGCCCGGTCATCATGCTGCCACTCATCTATAGCCCTCTTGCAGCCTTTATATCTGTTGAAACTTATCTGTTTCTCGGACACCTGTCCTCCAATAACGCCTATATGCCTGTGCCCCTTTTCAAGAAGATACTTTGTCATATCATATGTCGCTGCCGTATCATCAATCGTTATTGAAGATATGTTGTCATTCCCAAGGCTCTCGCCACTGGTTGTGATTATGACACCTGGGATTTTCATCTCCTCCACACGTTCATCAAAAAGTGCAAGATTGGCTCCCAAAAACATAATTCCCTTTGGATTCACACTCCTGATCAATTTGATGGCATACTCTATCTCATCGCCGTCCTCATCTATATACTCCACTATGACATCTTCATCATAACCCGCAAGCTGATTCTGTATCCGCTCTACTATATCCGCGAACAGCATGTTCTGATTTCCTTTTATTATGACAACAACCGCCGATTTCGCTGCCATCTTGAGGTGCTTGGCGTTGACGTTCGGCTCAAAGCCGTTTTCCTCTATAACCCTGAGTATCTTCTCTCTGGCTGCATCGCTGACTCCGGTCTGATTGTTGATCACCCTGGACACGGTTCCGATACCATAACCTGATATACGCGCAATATCCTTTATTGTCATAAGCTGTATCCCACTTTTCTCTTTTATTCCCAATAATTATATTATCCCAATATGTGGAGGTCAAGAAAATACTCTACTTATCATTTCCCGATATTTATTTTTTAAGAGTACTTTTTCACCTCTTGCTTCTCTCGGTCATCAGTGTAAGTCTGCCTATTTCCTCTGCAAGATCATCATCCGTATCATCGGATATCGTTCGCCACCTCCAGTTATCGCCAACTGTGGATGGTTTATTCATCCTTGAGCGGTTATCTAGTCCCAGATAATCCTGCATCGGTATAATACAGAGATCTGCAATACTTCTCATAGCAAGCGTGATAAATGGGACATTGATCAGACGGTCCGGTGTATAATGAGCTGCCATATAATCCCGCGCCATATCTCTGGCTCTCTGATCTATACTGCTCCACCAGCCAATAAGTGTCTCATTGTCATGGGTTCCCGTATATACAACACAATTTCGTATATAATTATGTGGAAGATAGTCAGATGCCGCCCCGGTGTCTCTCACATCAAAGGCAAACTCCACAACCTTCATTCCTGGGAATCCGGAATCATGCACAAGTTTTCTGACCGAATCAGTCACAAAACCAAGGTCCTCAGCAATGACATCTCTCTTACCCAGTGCTTTTTCTATATTCCTGAACAGATCCATCCCAGGACCCTTTTCCCACTTGCCATTCGCAGCTGTTTCCTCACCATATGGAATGGCATAATATTCATCAAAGCCTCTGAAATGATCAATCCGGACTACATCATAAAGCTTATAGCTATGTCTCATTCTGGCTATCCACCAGCTGTAACCGGTCTGCCTGTTCAGCTCCCAGTCATATATTGGGTTTCCCCACAGCTGTCCGGTCTCCGAAAACCCATCAGGCGGACATCCGGCAACCTCGTATGGACGCCTGTCCTCATCCAGCCTGAAAAGTTCCGGATGCGCCCATACATCAGCACTGTCCATTGCCACATAGATTGGGATATCCCCGATGATCCTTATATGGTTTTTGTTGGCATAGCTCTTCAATGCATTCCACTGAGTGTAGAACAAATACTGCATATACTGCTGAAAATGTATCTCATCCGCAAGCGTAACCTGCATCTGCTGCACTGCATCAGGCTGTCTGTTCCTTATATCCTGCGGCCACTCTGTCCACGGAATTCCACCAAATGAATCCTTAACCGCCATGAATAAAGAATAATCATATATCCAATGACTGTTTTCTTCCATGAACAAGAAAAACTCTACTTTATCAATCATCTTCCATCTTTCATAGGATTTCCGGAGAAGTTGATATCTACTATAATAAATTTTATTGTAATCAATATACCTGTCATCATCACCCCAGTCTATCTCTCTGCACTCTCTGTCAGTGAGAAGTCCCTGTTCAACAAGCTCATCCAGGTCTATAAAGTACGGATTTCCCGCAAATGTTGAAAATGATTGATACGGTGAATCCCCATACCCCGTGGGGCCCATAGGAAGTATCTGCCAATAGCTCTGATGTGCCGCTTTAAGCCAGTCGACAAAACGATATGCCTCTTTTGAGAAGCTACCAATTCCATACTTTGACGGGAGGCTTGATATAGCAAGCAGTATTCCTGCTGATCTTTCCATCTGAAATCTCTCCTTTTAACCAATTTCAGGCGGCTGCGAATCTCACAACCGCCTGTTTTTTTACATTTAATAATATTATATTACTATCCCTTTACAGCACCGGCTGCAACACCCTTGACGATGTACTTCTGTGCACAGAGGTAGAATACAACAACCGGAATGATAGCCATAACAAGGCACGCCATGATCGCTCCCATATCTACTCTTCCGTAGCTGCCCTTCATATACTGGACAACTATAGATATCGTCTTGTATTTCTTGATGTCGAGTACCAGATACGGCAGAAGGAAATCATTCCATATCCACATAGCCTCAAGTATTCCTACTGATATGTAAGTAGGTTTCATGATAGGGATAACGACCCTGAAAAATGTCTTAATCGGCGTACATCCATCTATCATCGCAGCCTCCTCGACCTCCAAAGGAATGGACTTGATAAATCCGCAGAACATGAATACTGCAAGACCTGTTCCAAATCCAAGATACACGATCACGATTCCCCATGGAGTATTAAGGTGAAGTGCATCCGCAGTTCCAGCCAGAGTGAACATAACCATCTGGAAAGGTATTACCATAGAGAACACGCACAGCAGATATATGATCTTTGTCACTACATTCTTGACTCTGGTTATATACCAGGCTGTCATAGAGCAGAACAGCAGAATTGCTGCTACTGAAAGAACCGTTATCACAACTGTCCAGCCCACTGCCTTTACGAAGTCATACTGTGTTATAGCCGTTTTATAATTGTCCAAGCCTATATAGCTGTGCTCATTTGGCAGTTCAAATGTCTCCAGATTGATAAATGTCTTGGCCTTCAATGAGTTTATAATTACAATTATTATCGGTGAAACAAATATTATGGAAATAATGGTAAAGAATAAAGTAGCCAGAATTCCCATCAACGTTGGTTTTTCTTTTATTTTGTATACAGGCTTTTTATTTGCTGTTTTCTGTATCTTTGCCATTACTGCTGAACCTCCTTTGATCTTGTAATCTTAAGCTGTATGAGTCCTATCGCTACTACCAGTATGAAGAATATGACCGCCTTGGCCTGTCCTACTCCCTCATATCCCACTCTTCCATAAAACGTCTCATATATATTGAGCGCAAGCATCTCTGTCTTGTGAAGTGGCTCGCCTCCTGTGAGTGCCAGGTTCTGGTCAAACAATTTGAACGAGTTGGTTATTGTGAGGAATGTACATATGGTTATAGATGGCATCATATTCGGGATCGTAACTCTGAAAAGTCTCTGTGTTCTATTTGCACCATCAATCATGGCAGCCTCCTGTATATCACCAGGTATCGCCTGAAGTCCTGCAATATAAACGATCATCATATATCCTATCTGCTGCCAGCACACCAGTATAACCAGTCCCCAGAAACCGAGAACTTCATTGAGTTTCAGGGCTGTATCAAACTTTGAGAATATGGCATCAAATATAAGCTGCCATACATATCCAAGTACGATACCACCTATAAGATTCGGCATAAAGAATATCGTTCTGAATATATTAGTTCCTTTGATCTTCTGTGTAAGTGCCAGTGCCACAAGAAATGCAAGAACATTTATAAGCACAAGTGTGACAATCGCAAATAATGTTGTAAACTTAAATGCATCTGGGAATGTTGAGTCCTTGAATGCGTCTATATAATTCTGAAATCCTACAAATTCAGCGTCCCTTATGGTCGTGAACTTACAGAAGGACAGATATATTCCCTCGGCAAATGGCACGATAAATCCTATAAGAAACGCAGCCATTGTCGGTATCAGAAACACCGGCCAATATCTTTTTATCGTTTTCTCCATGATTTCCTTGATAACCTCCACTCTGTTACATATCAAATTTCTTCCCCATGTCCTCTTAATCTAAAAATGGATATGTAGACATATTTTCATATGAATACATATCCATCCCTAGTATGGCCGCCCCTGGGCATGAGCTGCCTTTGCAAAGCTGTTCGTTTTTCCTGGAGTCCTGCAGCTTACAGGACTTTATTCATATTTTAAGTTGGTTTTTTATTTTGTGATGTTTTTTATTTTTGGGTTGTGTACTATTTGTTAATTTGTTTTATTTTGACTTTGCTGCAGCAGCCTCTTTAGCCCATCCATCTACAAATGCGCTCTTTACAAGATCCCAGTTGGCATCTGTCTGATCTGCCGCATATGTTGTAAGTGCTGATCCAAGGTCGTTCTTCCACTGCTCTGATGGCATTGTTGTGAAGTTCCAGCTTACAGGTGTCTTGCCCTCTGCTACATACTCATTTGCGATGTTTACAAGAAGGTTTGTTGACTCAAGGTTCTTCTTGAATGGTGTTACAAATCCCATTCCATCGGCTCCTGATGGCATAGCGCCCTTTGAACCACAGATTGCCTTAAGTGCGGTGTCATTTGTAGCACACCACTCCATGAAGTCAAGAGTTGCCTGAATATCTTCCTCTGAAGCCTTAGCATTTACACACCAGTAATTCTCACTTCCTGTACAGAGTCCCTGATTCTCCTCACCATCTACTCCTATATAGATAGGGAGCATTCCGAGGTTGTCATCGCCAAGTGATGATACATCTGCGTATGCCCATGTACCATTCTGATAAAATACTGCCTGTCCTGAAACAAACTCTGCAACCGCATCATCACCAGTCTTTGTGCTGAGCTGCTTTGGATTGGTTGTTGAGTTGTTGATGTACAGATCCCATACATTTTTGTAATTATCAAGATATGTACCCTTGATCGCATCTGTAGTATCGATTCCATCAGCCTTGTATTCATAGTAGATTGGAAGATTTGCAAGATGTGTCTTGAATCTCCAGTCTGATGAGCCATCCATTCCGGCTGATGTGAATGCTGAGAATCCTAATTTGTCTGAGTTGGCTGTTATATCCTCTGCCACCTTCTTGAGGTCTGCAAATGAATTGATATCATCCTCTGTGTATCCAGCTTTGCTTAAAAGCTCTTTGTTGTAAATGATTCCGTATGACTCTATAACATATCCGATTCCTGCGACCTTATCGCCATCCTTAAGTGCAAAGTCCTCAGATGTGAGTTCTTTATACACCTGTGATGATCCAAGATCATAACAATAGTCCTTCCAGGAAGCAAGACCAACCGGTCCATTTACCTGAAACATAGTAGGTGATTCTGACTTACCCATCTCACTCTTAAGAGTAGTCTCATACTGACCAGCAGCCGCTGTAACTACCGTCACATCAACGCCAGTCTCTTCTGTGTACACCTTAGCAAGCTCCTGCCACTGTGTATCCTGCTCCGGCTTGAAGTTCAGATAATATACAGAGCCCTTTGCATCTGCCTTCTTTCCTGCTCCATCTGAATCTCCTGAGCCACATCCTGTCAACATGGTACCTGCCATCATAAGTGACAGTCCCAGTGCCGCAATACCTTTCTTGTTCATATTGGTTCCTCCCATAAAATAATAAAATTTTTCCTTCAGTCATCTCTTATACGAGCTGCTTAATGGTTACTTAAGTTTCTACGGAAACGTTTTTGGAACCGTTTCCATTTGATATATCTTATATTAGTTGTTTATGTACAAAATGTCAATACTAATTTCATTTTTTTTATCACTTTTTGCATTTTTTCACATAGCTCACCATCCAGGCTACATAAAAATGTATAATTTTGTCATATTCTATCCTTTCTGAATACTATAAATAGAACTATTAAATCTGAAAGGACTATCCTATGAAATGCAACAACCATTGTTCTCCGAACAGACCTGACTGCCGTGACAACATCTGCGCTATAGATCTCCGGGAGAAAGCATTACAGAACTCCAATTACCGGGAAACCGTGTGGACCGGCTGTTTCATGCAGATGACAGTCATGTGTATACCGGCCTGCTCAGATGTAGGTTTGGAAATCCATGATAATACCGATCAGATCATCAGGATCGAACAGGGACAGTGTTCAGTCAGGATGGGCTGCTGCCCGAACGAACTATGCTTCCGCCAGAATCTGTGCGCAGGGGACTGCATCTGTATTCCAGCCGGAACATGGCACAATATCATCAACATCGGCAACAATCCGCTGAAGCTCTCCTCCATCTATGCCCCGCCCCATCATCCCAGGGGGGAGACGCAAGCCACCAAAGCCAAGACTATGGGAATGGATTGCTGATATGTTTTCATGTGACATGAAGTAGATGCATTGCCGGATTAATTGACCCTTT
Organism: uncultured Coprococcus sp.; assembly: GCA_934270935.1. Classification (GTDB taxonomy): domain Bacteria; phylum Bacillota; class Clostridia; order Lachnospirales; family Lachnospiraceae; genus Coprococcus. Next base: position 13,474 of record CAKQQK010000049.1, read on the forward strand.
GTTTTTAGCATTCTTCTGTCCTCCACAAAAAAAGACACCAAATGCTGCCTGCCCACCTGACATTGGGCAAGTGACATTTGATGTCTTTGCTATTTCTGTATTTAATTCACACTTATGATCAAATTACTCTTTATATTTCTGTTCAGCCAACATAGAAATATTTATCGCGAATACCCCATCCTGGACCTCCGCGCTCACATCATGTCCCAGCTTGTCCGCAAGGCACCTTACTATGTAGAGTCCCAGCCCTGCACCCTCCTTCTGTCTGGACTTTCCACGGCGGAACGCATCGAATATCGTATCCATATCTATCTCATTGTCCGAATCTATGTCATTTTCAAAGATGACTTCCACCCGATCGTCCTCACACACCAGCCTCACAGATATCCGGTTCTTTGCATACTTCCGCGCATTTGAGAAGAAGTTGGCAAATATCCGGCTGAGCATGGTCTCATTGCTCCGCACAGTGACCGGCTGTTCAGGTATGTCAAATGTGACATTTACCCCAGACGCCTTCACCCAGTCATACTGTTCAAATGCCTGGGATGTCAGAAGTGCCGCCACGTCCACATCCGCAGTCTCTATCTCGTCATCCTTCGCCTCCGCTGACGACACCTCAAAGAATGCATCGGAAAGCACACGGAGATAATCTGTCTTTGCAAGGGCAATGTCCAGATATTCCTGATCCTTACCTGTGATATATCCGCCCTTTTTCATGAGCTGCATGTACCCCTTTGCCGCCGTGAGCGGTGTTCTGAAGTCGTGGGATATACCGGCTATGACACTTTTCAGCCTTGCCCTGTCCTTCTCCACCGCCAGATTTTTTTCTTTTATCTGATCCGAATAGTCATTTAACGCATTTGCAAGTCTCAGGATATCCCTGTCGAAATACTCCACATGTATATCCTGATCCACACCGCCGTCAAGGCGCGCCTTAAGCTTATCCGCAAATATCCGCATCTGTCTCTTGTACTGTATCACCCGTATAAAAAGGACTGCCGCTATAATAAGCAACAGTCCGATCACAATCTTATAATAGATATCCATACCCTATCTGTCCTTGTCTGTCCTTGTCTGTCCTTATCTGTCCTTATCTGTCAGACACCAGCACATCTCTAGCGTCATGTGCTGTATGTCATCAGTTGAACCACTTTTTTTCATAGCTATTATAGGATAACACATACCAAATGAGTATTTCAACAACTCCTGCCACCACACAGATTATCACGTCCTGAGATGCTATATCCGGAAGACCTGAACAGGTCAGGCCGCCTCCCACAAGGCAGTTAGTTGCCTTTGAGACGGTGCCGCCGCCCTCAGTTACCATATCTATCATCAGGCTGCCAAATGCCTCTAGTATCAGGAATCTGAGGAACACCACAAACATTCCTACGGCGGATTTGAAGGTAGTCATGATGAGCACCGAACAGCTGAGCACTCTGATACATATCACCGCAACGATCAATATTCTGAGTGCGAGGTGCTCCGTATTCCCATAGCCATTCTTCTCACCGAAATATAATATAGGTGAGATCATCAGCGCTATACCGATGACCGACATGAACGGCACAACCGTAAACAGCTTGGAAATCAGCAACCTTGACGTCCTGTTGCCCGCCATAACCTCATAACAGAGCACCTTGTTCTCATACGATGTCACATACATACCCGCGATGATCAGCGGAAGGTAGGTCATAAGCAGGATATCTTTCTCAAGAAACATCCCAAATGCCTCCACTCCTGAGCTTGCACTGTCAAAGCCGACATCCATGTACCCCAGATAAATCATAAATACACACAGCGCAACTGCCCACACTGACAGATGATAGGTTTTTCTCACGCGGTACCACTCCGCTCTCATAAGTCTGTTCATACTATTTACCTGCCTTTCTGAGCATTTTGCCAACAAAGCTCTTCGGAGCATTACTATCATCACCTGATGATGATACCCTTGACAGGAAATACTCCTCCAGATTCTCCCCCTGTACATGAAACTTGAGTATAGTAAGTCCTGATGCCGTTATCGCTCTTGACACGGTCTTAAGTTCTGACAGCATATCATAGATACGGATGTCTCCGTTTTCCATCACTTTGTAATCTGATATTCCGAGATCCTGCTCTATGACCGTCACAAGTCTTTCCGTGTCATCCGTTGCCACCTCTATGTAACTCCTGCAATTCTCATCCAGTTCTTCCTTGGAAATGCATTCCACCAACACACCCCTGTCGATGATGGCAAAATCCGTACAGAGCTCCGAAAGTTCGGCAAGCAAATGGCTGGAGATAAGTATCGTTATCCCCCTCTCATCCTTCAGTCTCTTAAGAAGATTCCTGACCTCCACGATTCCCTCCGGGTCAAGTCCGTTCACAGGCTCATCGAGTATCATGATTTCCGGGTCTGGCAGCAATGCCATGCCTATTCCAAGTCTCTGCTTCATTCCAAGTGAAAAATGCTTCACCAGCTTCTTCCCGGTATTTGCCAGCCCCACAAGTTCAAGTATCTCATCTATCTTAGATGAATCCGCCACTCCCCTGAGCCTGCCTATATACTCCATATTCTCCCTGGCTGTAAAACTCTTGTCCAGATACGGAGCCTCGATCATAAAGCTCGTTCTCTCCCTGTTCGCATCCAGATCCTTACCCGAGCCAAACAGCTCTACCTCTCCCTCAGCAGGATCTATAAGTCCCGCTATCATCTTCATTATGGTGGTCTTGCCCGCTCCATTTGGTCCTATCAGACCATATATGTGTCCCTTTTCAACATCCAGCGAAAAGTTGTCCACAACACGCTTATCACCGTACACTTTGGTCAGCCCCTTGAGGCTTATCACGCTCGCCATATACTGCTCCCTTCCCCGATTTACACATCTGATGATCGCGCCATGTAAATCATATCCCGCTCTTTTGATCCCGCGATCATATGCGCTGTCTCTTCACATTTTATATATTACCTTCTATGCATAAAGAAATGGTAAATGCAAATGTAAAGAAAAGGTTAAGAATCATTCCGCAAGCTTGTATCCCATGCCCCAGACGGTCTCTATGTACTCCTGGTCATCATATTTTTTTATCTTATTTCTGAGATTGCTCATGTGAACTTTGAGGACATTGTCCTCCGGATAATATGTCTCATCCCACACACTCTCGAACAGATTTGCCTTTGAAAAAAGCTTGTTTGGATTTGTCAGCAACAGCCTCAATATTCCATACTCCTTTGCAGTAATGTCCAGCTTATTGCCATTTACCGTGACATTCTTTGCCTCGTCATCCATAGTAAGGTGCTTGTAAATATAGGTGTAACCCTGGTGCACTACCTTAGTCTTCTTAGTGTTGACTTCATTTCCCGATGCTACGCCAACATTTGTATTTTCTCTTTCAGAATTTAATCCGTCTCTAATATCCATACTTGCTACACTTTGTTTGTCGTTTGAAGAATATCCAGCTATCCCTTTGATGCCGCATGGATTCCCAGAAGATTTTCTATATATACAGCGGTTCATCACCGCCTCCACCCTGACAAGCAGCTCATCCAGATCAAACGGCTTTGTGATATAGTCATCAACGCCAAGCCTGAACAGATCTATCTTCGTCTGGACCGTATCCTTCGCTGAGAGCACAATGACCGGAACGTCCGAGAATTCCCTGAGACTCTGCATGACTCTGTCGCCGCTCTTCATCGGCAGCATGAGATCCAGAAGGCAGAGATCGATGTCCGGCGTCTGCTCAAGCACGTTCAGACCAGCAAGACCATTTGAGGCCGACAGCATCTCATATCCATTTTCTGTCAGATATTCACATATAAGCCTGTTTATCTCTTTGTCGTCTTCTATAACCAGTATCTTGCTCATAAGCATCTCCTTTCATCAATTGAACAGCAGTCAGTCCAGACCAATACATCTGCTAATTACTATACTTTATACTTTTCTCTGTGTCATCAGTAAGGCTGAAAAATCCCGATGCATCAAATTTTATCGATACACCGGGATCATATACATCATTTATGAATACGATGAAAGAAACTGTTTTGTCCTCTCCATCTTCGGATTGTCAAACACCTGGTCAGGTCTTCCCTGCTCAAGTATATATCCATCATCCATGAATATGACCTGACTTGCAACATCCTTTGCAAATGCCATCTCATGGGTAACAATTATCATGGTCGTCTTTTTGTCTGCAAGGTTTCTGAGAACCTTAAGTACCTCTCCTGTGAGCTCCGGATCAAGAGCCGATGTCGGCTCATCAAAGCACAGTATATCCGGCTGCAACGCAAGCGCCCTTGCTATGGCAACTCGCTGGCACTGTCCTCCTGAAAGCTGGTGAGGATAGTTGTTCATTCTGTCCTCAAGTCCCATCTGGCGGAGAAGTTCCTCTGCCTGGACTCTTATCTCGTCGAGTATATTCTTCTTGTTTACTTTGAAATCCGGTCTCTCCTTTGCCAAAAGCTCCCTCGCAAGCATTACGTTCTGAAGCGCAGTGTACTGCGGGAAAAGATTAAATGACTGGAACACAAGTCCAAAATGCAGTCTCTTCTTGCGCACCTCTGATTCCTTCAGGGTCTCCGGCTTGTCCGTATCAAGCAGGATTTCATCTTTTACACGGATAACTCCATTGTCCGGCATCTCCAGAAAGTTCAGGCAGCGAAGAAGTGTTGTCTTTCCACTTCCTGATGATCCTATGATAGAAAGGACCTCTCCCTGATCCAGAGAAAAGCTTATATCCTTGAGCACATCGGTCTTGCCAAACTTCTTTTTTATATGTTCAACCTCTAATATAGCCATTTGCGGTTCCTCCTAAAATCTGTATCGCCCCTCTGCTCCGCAGCGGGGCAGGTCGTCGGAGCCGATTCCGAATATGAACTGCGTTCATAGCGGCTCCTCCTATCTAAAGAAATCAAGTTTTTTCTCTAATTTGCCAAGTAAAACTGTGAGTACGCCATTCCAGATCAAATAGTAGAATGCACAGAAGAAGAGTGGCCATATTGCACCTGAGATTCCCTGTGAACCCTTCATGAATGCCTGTCCTGCCCAGATTATCTCCTGAAGTGCGATGATACGGGCAAGAGAAGTATCCTTGACCAGAGTTATGATCTCGTTGGACATTGCCGGAACTATCTTCTTTATCATCTGCAAAAGCTTGACCTTGAAGAATATCTGCTTTGGAGTCATTCCGAGCACAAGTCCGGCCTCCTCCTGTCCTACAGGAATACCCTGAATACCTCCACGGTATATCTCTGAGAAATAGCAGGCATAGTTCACTATGAACGACACCGATGCCGCAACAAATCTTCCACCTTCGCCGCCGCCCCATACCGGATTGTGAAATACAAGTCCCGGAAAATAATATATGATGAGCAGCTGTATCATAAGTGGTGTACCTCTCACTATCCATACGATGAACTTCATAAGATAGCTAAGCGGTTTAAACTTTGACATGGAACCGAGTGCTATAAGAAGTCCAAGCGGAAATGCACCGAGCAATGTCACGAAGAACAATTTTAATGTCTGTATAAATCCTGTATTAAGAGCTCCAAGTACGACCGGGAGCTGTTCAAAAAACAAATCCATAATAATTTTTCTCTCTAAGTGATGGTAAAAATACTAATTATATCTTATCTATTACTTTGTAAGTGCAGCCTGTACCTTATATGTCTCAGCACACTTCTCCATTGAACCGTCAGCCTTACTGTCTGCAAAGAATTTGTTGAGCTCAGCTACAAGATCTGAGTCCTTTCTGAAACCAACGCCATACTCCTCACTGTTGAGACCTACGGTATATGTGAGCTTGTCATAACCTGTTCCCTCGCCAACCATAGCTGCTGCCATGAGCGAATCAATGATTGCTGCATCTGATGTTCCTGCTGCAACTTCCATGAGAGCATCTGCCTGTGCCTTTACAGCTGTATAATTGAGCCCAAGCTCCTTAGCCTGATCCTCTCCTGCGCTTCCTGCCTCTACAGCAAATGTAAGCTCCTTGATGCTGTCTACTGTCTGATACTTGTCTGCCTTATCTTTTGGCACGATAACTACCTGAGCATTGTTGCAATATGCATCTGAACATGCCATTGAGCTTGTAACCTCATCTGTGAGTGTCATTCCATTCCATACACAGTCGATGGTCTTGCCGTCAAGCTCCATGATCTTGTTGTCCCAGTCTATCTCCACGAACTCTGCCTTTACGCCAAGGCTCTCTGCAAATGCTGATGCCATATCTGCGTCAAATCCGATCCAGTTGCCTGACTCATCCTTGTAATCCATCGGTGCGAAGTCTGTAATGCCGACAACGAGAGTTCCCTTATCCTTTACATACTCCAAATCACTCTTTGACTCGCTCTTTGATCCGCTATCAGATCCGCCACATCCAACCAGTGAAAGTCCCATTGCTGCCACTAAGAGCAGTGATAATAACTTTTTCATACTTTTTTCCTCCTGAAAATACTGAATATACTTGGCAGATGCATGGAATTTACTACAATTGGCATCTGCATGATATAAAGCCTTTATCCAAGGCACAACACGGTAACATAGTAACAGTTTATCATGGTAAAGTCAAACCTAAGATTACGGAAATACCTGTAAATGTATTATGTAATAATAATAACCACAGAAGGTCTTACTCTTCTGTGATCATGATGCTCACCATCTGGTATTATTTTACATACGCTCTGTCAATATGTATCACACAATAGTAATTTTTATTGTACTCACTAACTTTTTCCTTGATATAGGATATTATCTGTTCTTCTGACATTTGATATCCATATGGCAAAACCACATCAAAAATCAGATTGGAATGTGTTGAACCCTTTACCATTCTAAAGTCGTGAAACTGAACATTTTCATTTTTTCTGCTATCCTTATTAAGTGATTCTATAATTTCAGTGATCCGCGCTTTCACAGCATTTGTCTCCTCATCGTCATCTACTATCGGATCCATGTGAATGACAGGCTCACAATTTAATTTTTTTCTGAGAGAGAATTCTATCTGATCGATCAGATCATGCAGTTCAAGAATATCTTCCTTATAAGGAACTTCTGCGTGCAGACTGACCATAAGTCTGCCAGGTCCGTAATCATGGACCACAAGATCATGAATACCGAGGATCCTTTTATCACACCTCACGATCTTCTCGATCTCGTCCACAAGCTCTGGTTCCGGTGCCTGACCAAGCAAGGGGCTGACCGTATCCTTCATTGCAGTGATGCCAGCTATGAGTATCATTACGCCCACCAATAACCCGCAATATCCATCTATAGGTATTTTCCAGAAATGAGCAGCAAGTGCAGAGGCAAGAACAACCATTGTGGAAAATGTATCAGATAAACTGTCTTTCGCCGTCGCTATCATGGTCGCACTCTCTATCTTTCTGCCTATACTCCTGTTGTAGAAATACATATATATCTTTACTCCAATTGAAACAACGAGTATAACGGCAACTAGAATGCTGAATTTTGGAAGTTCCGGATGTAGGATCTTTCCGATTGAATCCTTAATAAGCTCGTAGGCCATCAATATGATCATGACTGCTACAAATAAGCCTGATATATAC